>NZ_JACGMO010000020.1:0-75048 GCF_015354745.1 Micromonospora sp. S-DT3-3-22 | reverse complement strand
GCCGGCGACCGCGACCACGACCAGGCCGGCCGCGCCGGCCGAGGCGAACCCGGCCCGGCGACGCCGCTGCGCCCGCCGCCCCGCCGCGACGATGTCGTCGGCGGTACGGGTCATCGGTGGCTCCTGACCGGTCACCGCGTCCACGAATTCATGCAACTGCACTGGTCCACTCCTCGATCGAATTCCCGGTGAGACTGATGCGTTCGGCGGCGAGCGACTCGCGCAGCTTCGCCAGGCCACGGGAGACCTGACTCTTGGCGGTAGTCAAGTACCGCAAGAAGCCAACAGATCCCGCCTCAATAGGCAACGAGCAACAGGTCTAGCAGGTGACGAGCAGAAGATGTCTCTCACAATGGCCGACGTCCATGAGGGTCGAGGCGTACAGTTCGGCGAGGTTCGATCATGTGTACGACACATCTCGTAGGGATTGAGAGAACGATGTTCGAGGTGGACTTTCTGCCGGTGGAGAACCGGGACCAGGACGGCGGCAAGAGCGGCGACGCCATCGCGATCAATTTCACCTGGCACGCCGAGCAGCGGCAAGCCGTTGTGGTGATCGACGGCGGCTTCAAGGACACCGCCGACTCACTGGTCAGCCACATCAGGGAGTACTACGGTACGAACGTGGTGGACCTGATGATCTCCACGCATCCCGATGCGGACCACCTGAATGGACTCGCGGGGGTCGTGGACGCCCTCGAGGTGCGGGAGCTGATGGTCCACCAGCCCCGCGCACACGCCCGTGACGTGTCCGACTTCAGCAATCTCGAGGCCCTGGACGAACTCCTGGACAGGGCCAAAGCTCGGAACGTGGTGGTGAGCGAGCCCTTCACCGGCGAGTCGCGGTTCGGTGGTCAGCTGACGGTGCTGGGGCCGACGACCAGCTACTACGAGAACCTGCTGGCGCAGCAGTTGTGGGAAGCCAAGCATTTGGCCGCGTCGGCGACGTCCGCCAGGGGCTGGTGGCAGCGAGGGGTCAACCTCCTCGAACGAGCAGTCGACTGGCTGCCGGTGGAGACGCTGACCGACGACGGCGAGACCAGCCACCGGAACAACTCCTCGGTGATCACGTTGCTGACCCTGGACGGACAGCGGATGTTGTTCACCGGCGACGCCGGCATCCCCGCCATGACGGCCGCCGCCGATCAGTACGAGAACACATACGGACCTTTCGCGGCATCCCCGCTGTCCTTTATGCAGGCGCCGCACCACGGGAGCAAGCGCAACCTGGGACCCACCCTCCTGAACCGCATACTCGGCATGCCCAACTTGCCGCACGCGCCCTCGACAATCGCCTTCATCAGCTCCGCCAAGGCGGCTCCGAAGCATCCCTCACCGAAGGTGGTCAACGCCCTGGCGCGTCGAGGTTGCTTCGTGGGAGCCACCGAGGGGAAAGCCATTTGCCATAACTCGGGAACGCTGACGCGTCCGGGGTGGGGCACCTTGCAGCCACTCCCGGCGCTGGTCGAGGACGACGATGAAGCTTAGTGAGGCGGTCAGCGGCTTTGACTCCTACAGCCGGCGAGCTCGCATCTATCCCGCAATGCTCGCCGTGCTACCCATCGCGCTGATCTCGGCGCTACTCACGAACAATAAACCGCTCGTGGCGCTGAGCCCGATCTTGTTGAGCGCAGGAACATTGTTCCTTGCCAGCAACATCGTGCGCGTACTCGGCCAACGCAGGCAGCAACGCCTGATCGTGACGTGGGACGGTATGCCCACGACCAAGCTGCTCCGATTCCGCGAGGCTCAGAACAGCGTCATGTTGCAACGGCGTCGACGAGCCTTGGAAGCGCTGTTCGGCGCTCCGCTACCCACCCGTCGGCAAGAAGCCGCCAACCCTCAAAAGGCAGATGAAGCCTACATCGCAGCAACCCGCTGCCTGATCACCCATGTGCGTACGCGACCTGGCCAGTTTCCCCTCATTGATCACGAAAACGCCGCCTACGGCTTCGCCCGCAATCTGCTTGGCATCAAACCGCTCGCGCTCGTCGTGCTCACGGCCTCAGCTGCGGCGGACGCTGTCATCTATTTGCGCGACGGGCTGACGAGCCCGCTCGTAGTGGTCGGCGGACTGCACTTGAGCCTCGCCGCCGCCTGGCTCTTCTTCATCCGACCCGCGTGGGTGCGCCAGGCTGCCGAGACCTACGCCGAGCGGCTTCTCGAAGCCTTAGACCTACCGCCCGAACGAGCTACCAACGAGCAGAACGGTAGCGCAGACCAGACGCCCAGCCTCGCAGCAGAGTAACTTCGCTCTGCGAGATCGCTCGCACCCTATCGGTCGTTTCATGTGCATTAGACCCAATGCGAACCACTCCGCCATCATGACCCACCGCGCACCCCGCATCAGGCGCGCCCTTGGGTTGCTGGAGCGTCACACCCGGTCACGATCGGCAGTCTAAAAGCGTCCGCGACACAGTGATCCGCCTACGGGCGGCGGCCTGCGCGGGCCTAGGCTTGGCGGTTGCACGACGATGGGCGAGCGTAGAGGGTGGAGCGGGTGCGGAAGTTGACGTTGCCGCAGTTGGAGCGGCATCTGTTCGCGGCGGCGGACATCCTGCGGGGCAAGATGGACGCCTCGGAGTTCAAGGAGTACATCTTCGGGATGCTGTTCCTCAAGCGGGCGTCGGACATGTTCGACGCCGAGCGGGAACGGGTCCTGGCCCGCTACGCCGACCGCGGCCCACAGGAAGCCGAGCACCGCGCCGAGCAGCCGGAGTCGTACCGGGACGCCTTCTTCGTCCCGAAGATTGCGCGCTGGGACCGTCTTCGGCGGCTGCACGACGATGTCGGTAGCGGCATCAACAAGGCATTGTCTGCCTTGGAGGAGGCTAACCCCGATTCACTGGAAGCGGTTCTTCAGCACATCAACTTCAACCAGCAGGTCGGGAACTCGCGTATACCGGACAAGAAGCTGCGGGATCTAATCGCGCACTTCAGCAAGTACCGCCTGCGCACCGAGGACTTCGAGTTTCCGGACCTGCTAGGCGCTGCGTACGAGTATCTGATCAAGGAGTTCGCGGATTCGGCCGGCAAGAAGGGCGGTGAGTTTTACACCCCCCGGGCGGTGGTTCGGATGATGGTCCGCTTGGTCAAGCCGGCCGAGGGCATGAGCGTGTACGACCCGTGCTCGGGCTCCGGCGGAATGCTGATCCACGCCAAGGAGTACGTCGAGGAGCACGGCGGCAACCCGCGCAACCTACTGCTGGCCGGGCAGGAGGACGCCGGCAGCGTCTGGTCGATCTCGAAGATCAACCTGCTGTTACACGGCATCCCCGACGCAAAGATCGAGAACGACGACACCCTGGCCAACCCTCGTCACGCACACGGCGGCCAGCTCGACCTATTCGACCGGGTGCTGTCCAACCCACCGTTCTCGCAGAACTATTCCACGGACGGCATGCGTTACAGCAGCCGGTTCCGCTGGGGCTGGGCACCCGAAGGTGGTAAGAAGGCCGATCTGATGTTCGTCCAGCACATGATCGCCATGCTCAAAGCCAATGGCATTGCGGCCACCGTCATGCCGCACGGCGTGCTGTTCCGCAGTGGCGCCGAGCGTGACATCCGCACTAACCTTCTTAACGACGACGTCATCGAAGCCGTCATCGGTCTAGCCCCCAACCTTTTCTACGGGACGGGTATCCCCGCCTGCGTGTTGGTGCTCCGCGCGCCCGGGTCCAAGCCACCAGAGCGGGCCGGACAGGTGCTGTTCATCAACGCCGACCACGAATACGCCGCTGGCCGCGCCCAGAACTACCTGCTGCCCGAGCACATCGAGAAAATCGTGTACGCGTATGAGGCGTTCACGAACATCCCGGGCTACGCCCGAGTGGTGACCCGCGCGGAGTTGCGAGACAACGACGACAATCTGAACATCCGCAGGTATGCCGACAACGCCCCGCCACCCGAGCCGCACGACGTGCGCGCCCACCTGAACGGCGGCGTGCCGAAGGCCGAGGTTGCCGACAAAACAGACCTCTTCGCCGCGCACGGCTTCACCACTGATGCCGTGTTCGCAGACCGGGACGACAGCTACTTCGACTTTGCCCCAGCCGTCGACCGCGCCGCGCTCGCCGCACTGGTTACGAACCATGCCGGGGTTCGCGCCCGCGAGTCCTCGCTGGCCGCCGCCCAGGACGACTGGTGGGACGAGCACCGCAAGCTGGTCATCGAGCTGCCGGCGACACAGCGGCTGATGGCAGCCCGCACCGAGCTGATCGAGTCCTTCATCGACGCGTTGTTGCCGGTAGGGCTACTCGACCGGTTCCAGATCGCTGGGGTGATTGTGCGTTGGTGGGACGACAACCAATACAACCTACGAACCCTTGCCACTCACGGGTTCGGTGGCGTCATTGACGGCTGGATGGTCACCATCGAGGCCGCACTCGGCTCCGACGCCCCGTACCATCACCCGCTTCCGCTGCGGCTGATCCCCGAGTATCTCGAAGAGCTCAATGGCGTCGAGGCGGAGCGAGCGTCGTTGGAGTCCCAGATCGCCATAGCCACCTCAAGTCGGGACGGAGATGAAGAGGGCGACGAGACAGGTGCCGAACCGGAGATCGGTCCGGCTGAGTTGAAGCGGATCAAAGCCCAACTTGCCAAGATCAAGCGGCGGCAGCGGGAGCTTGAGGCCGCGCTCATCGCTCGAATGGACAAGGCTCGATCAGCCCTCACTGACCAAGAGGAACAAGACCTCGTGCTGGGCATCTGGCGTCAGCACCTGACCGCCCATCTGGACCGTTACACTTGCAACCACCGTCGCATGGTTATCGCTGCGCTTGAGAATTGGTGGGACAAGTACGCAGTGTCACTCGCCGATATCGAAGGCCGGCGCGACGCCGCTGCCGCCCAGCTCACCACTTACCTCCGGGAGTTGGGCCATGCTTAACACGCACGAACACCTGCTCAGCGGACGTCCCGACGGGTGGACAGTCTCCACTCTAAACAAGATCGCGACTCGAATCGAGTCCGGCGGAACCCCGTCTCGCTACGTACCTGCCTATTGGAACGGAAGTATCCCATGGGTGACACCAGGCGAACTGACGGGTCATGGCGACAAATACCTGCGTTCGACCCGTGATCGGATAACCAGCCAAGGATGCGCCGCTTCCGCTGCACGGGTAGTGCCGGTCGATAGCCTTATTGTTACCACGAGGGCGACAATAGGGTCAGTAGCTCTTGCGGGTGTTCCCCTCAGCACGAATCAAGGATTCAATTCCATCGTCTTCCGTGGTGGCTGCGACCCCCACTTCTTCTACCACCTCTTCAAAATTCTCAAACCGGAGATGGTACGCCGCGCATCGGGCACTACTTTCCTGGAGATATCAAGGCGAGAGTTCGGCCTTATCAATGTGCCTCTTCCCCCACTGCCTGAACAGCGGAGAATTGCAGAGATATTAGACTCGGTGGACGAGGCGATCCGCTCAACTGAGCGGCTAGTTGGGAAGGCTTCGACTGTTAGCTTCGCCCTCCGGCGCCAACTGCTGCTAGGGAATGGTCTGCCAGATGCGAATCGTAGTTCTGCAAGAATCGGGGACGTGCTCGTTCGAGCCGAATACGGCATCTCCTCACCCCTTGGGTATGGAGCCGGAGTGCCAGTCCTTCGGATGAATAATCTCAAGGGTGGCGAAGTCGACACCGCCGACCTAAAGTACACCGTGTTTCCCGTGCCACAAAGGCTGTTCTTGAATTACAAAGATGTGCTGTTCAATCGAACCAACAGTCTCGATCACGTCGGGCGCACTTCGATCTGGCGAGGCGCCGCAGGAACAACTACCTTCGCCTCCTATTTGGTGAGGCTTGTTCAGGATGAGCGAACGATACTACCCGAGTATCTCATGCTGTGGTTGAACCTGGACGAGGTTCAAATCGAGATGCGGCGGTTTGCCACGCCTGGCGTGCACCAGGTGAACATCAATCCAACTAATCTCAAGAAGGTGCGAATCGAGTTCCCGCACTCACTGGAACAGCAGGAGGCGATATGTCGTAAGATTGCGGCCAGCGACCCTCCTGTGACTCAAGCTCGTGCTGAGCTGGCTAAGCTCGAAAAACTCAAGCAAGGGCTAATGGAGGATCTGTTGACAGGACGTGTTCGGGTTCCGGCAGAAAGGGCGTAGCGGGGTGGGCTCGGGGTCGGAGTACGAACGGGTCGAGCAACCGTTGCTTAAGCAGCTCATCCGGATGGGCTGGCAGCACATCGAGGGCAGCAAGGCGGACCAGCCCAACGTCACGGGGCGGGAGAGCTTTCGGGACGTGCTGCTGATCAACCGGCTCCGCGCCGCGCTGCTGCGGATCAACCTAAATGACGACGGCCGCGCGTGGCTCGATGACAGGCGAATCAGCCAGGCGATCTCTCAGCTCACCCGGCCTCAGGCCAATTCCTTGCTGGAGATCAACGAGGAACTGACCGAGAAGCTGTTACGCGGCGTCACCGTCGAGGGGATTCCGGGCTGGGATGGCGGCCGGGACCGTACGGTCCACTTCATCGATTGGACCAGTACCGATCCGCTGGCCCGTAACGAGTTCCTGGTGGTCAACCAGTTCCGGGTCAATCCGCCCGGTGGACGTGCCCCGATCTATCCGGACGCGGTGCTGTTCGTCAACGGCATCCCTCTGGTTGTGGTGGAGGCCAAGTCCCCGACCGTGCCGGCTCCGATCAACGCGGCGATTGACCAGCTACGCCGATACGCCAATCAGCGTGGCTCGGTCGAGCCCGAGGGCAGCGAGCGGCTGTTCCACACCAACCAGTTCGTCGTTGCCACCTCCTTCCACGAGGCCCGGGTGGGCACGCTCACCTCACTTGCCGAGCACTACGTGGAGTGGAAGACAACTGCCCCCGCACCCGAAGAGGACGTCCAAGACGACCTCGGCGTAACGCGGTTGTCGTCGCAGCAGCGTTTGGCCGCGGGGATGCTGCACCCGGCCCGCCTGCTGGACCTGGTGCGGCACTTTACGTTGTTCATGCAGCCAGAGGACCAGAAGATCAAGGTGGTGGCACGGTATCAGCAGTACCGGGCAGTGCGGGCGACCATCGATCGGCTGGTTAGCGGGCCGACCCGGGCGCAGGACGGTGCGCATGATCGGCGTGGCGGGATCATCTGGCACACCCAGGGCTCCGGCAAGAGCTTGACCATGGTGTTCCTGGTGCGGGCGATGCGCTCGCATCCGGCGCTTGTGGGGTTCAAGGTGGTCGTGATCACCGACCGACGCGACCTGCAAAAGCAGCTCGCGGGCACGGCCGAGCTTACCGGCGAGACGGTGCACACGGCCAAGAGCGTCGCGAAAGCCAAGCAGTTCCTCGCCATGCCGGGCAAGGCGCTGCTCTTCGTGATGATCCAGAAGTACCGGAATCCGGAGGCGCGCAAGAACGACGACGCGGCGTTGAAGACCATCGGCGAGCTCGACCCGTCACCTGAGGTGCTGGTGCTGGTGGACGAGGCGCACCGGTCGCACGCCAGCGCGCTGCATGCCGCGCTGCGCACGGCCCTTCCCAACGCTGCTCGAGTCGGCTTCACCGGCACACCGATCATCATGGGTGCGAAAAAGAAAACGCACGCGATCTTCGGTGCCTACCTCGACCGGTACGACATCCGCCAGTCGGAAGCCGACGGCGCCACCGTGCCGATCGTGTACGAGGGCCGCACCACCCGCGGTGGGGTTGCCGACGCCGACGACATCGACGAGTTCATCGACTTGTACGGGCTCAGCCCTGAGCAGACCGAGCAGCTTAAGCAGCGGTACGCCACCAAGGCGCACGTCAACGAGGCCGAGCAGCTCATCGCCGCCAAGGCGCGTAACATGCTGCGCCACTACGTGGACGTGGTGCTGCCCAACGGGTTCAAGGCTCAGGTGGTGGCCAGCAGCCGGCGGGCCACCGTGCGCTACCGCAACGCGCTACTGGCCGCCCGCGACGAGTTGGTGGCCGAGCTGGACGCCCTGGACCTGGTGTGGCGGGAGCCCGAGGCGCTGGCACGGGTCGACCGGCTGCCGGCGAAGCGGGCCACGCTGGTGCGGGCCTGGCGGTACCGGGACGTCATCGCCGCCCTGGACTTCGTCCCAGTGATCTCCGGCCGGCAGAACGACCCGGCAGACCTGGCCGCCTGGACCAGCGGCTACGAACAGGTCGTCGAGGACTTCAAGGCCAAAAAGCTGCCGATGCCTGGCGTGCCCGCCGAGCAGGCCAGCCCGGTCGCCATGCTGATCGTCAACGCGATGCTGCTGACCGGGTTCGACGCGCCCCGGGAGCAGGTGCTCTACCTGGACAAGGCGGTTCGCGAGGCCGACCTGCTCCAGGCCATCGCCCGGGTCAACCGCACCGCGCCCGGCAAGAGCGTCGGTTACGTGGTGGACTACTACGGCGTCGCCCAGCATCTGGCGCAGGCGCTGGAGGCGTACGCCCCGGACGACATCGAGGGCGCGCTGAGCAGCCTCGACGACGAGGTGCCGCGCCTGGCCGCCGCACACGCCGCCGTCCGGCAGCTCTTCGGTGGCATTCGGGACCTCAGCACCGTCGCCGCCCAGGATACCTGCGTGGAGGCGTTGGCCGACGAGCGGCTGCGGGCGAGGTTCGAGGCTGCGCTCAAGATGTTCACCCGCAGCCTGGAGATCGTGTTGCCGTCGGAGAAGGCGCTGCGGTACGTGGCCGACGGCAAGGCATTCGGCGCTATTGCGCACCTGGCCCGCCGCCGCTACCGCGACCACACCCTGTTCGACGTCCGCGTGTACGGGGAGAAGGTCCGCGCGTTGATCGACGCGCACGTCCATGCCTTGGGCATCGAGCAGAAGATCCCGCCGATCTCCATCACGGCCGCCGACTACGCCGAGAAGGTCAGCGGGCTGACCAGCCCGCGCGCGAAGGCGTCGGAGATGGAGCACGCCATCCGGCACCACATCAGCGAGCACATGGACAGCGACCCGGCCCACTACCAGCGGCTTTCCGAACATCTGGAGCAGATCCTCACCGAGCTGCGGGATCAGTGGGAGCAGCTCGCGCTGGCGCTAGCCGACTTCCTGCCGGTGGTGACCGCCGGGCGGACCAAGCATGCCGAGGGGCTCGACCCGCGTACCGAGGCGCCGTTCCATGACCTCATCGCCGAAGCGCTGGCCGAACATGGCCGGCCAGTCTCCCCCGAGACCACTGGACCGCTGCGACAGGCCACCATCGACGTCGTACACCTCATCCGCGAGGACATTCGCCTGGTCGGCTTCTGGGACAACCCACACAAGCGCGAACAGCTTCGACGGGCGGTCATCGCGCGACTGGACGACAGTCGGCTGGAGGACGGCAGCGACCTATTCAAGTACGCCATGCTACGGCCGCTCGCCGACCGGCTGCTGGAGCTGGCCATGCACAACCACCACCGGCTGGTGTCGTCATGAGCGTGGCCGAGGCGCTGCCCGACACGATGCTCATCGGGGACCTACACTTCGCGGTCCGCGAATCGCCGCGACGCGCCACCGTTGGCATCACCGTCGATCGGGACGGATCGCTGTACCTGCAAACCCCTACTGGGTGCCCGCCGGACGCGTTGGCCGCGTGGGCGTACTCCAAACGGATGTGGGTCTACCGCAAGCTGGCCGAGAAGGACCTGCTGCTATCGGCCCGCCCAGCGAAAGAGTTCGTCAGCGGGGAAGGATTCGCCTACCTGGGCCGCAGCCACCGCCTGCTCGTCACCGACGCCGACGAGGTGCGGATGGAACGCGGCCGGCTGCTTCTACCCCGATCGGCGGCGACCGGCCCAGACCCAGGCGCACATCTGGTCCGCTGGTACCGCGCCCGGGGCCGGCACTGGCTGCCCACTCGGATCCGTCGGTGGACCGACCGGATGGGGCTGGTCCCGACTGGACTGGACGTGCGTGACCTCGGCTACCGATGGGGATCCCTAAGCGCCAACGGCCGACTCAACATCCACTGGGCAACACTGCAACTACCACCGTCACTGATCGACTACGTGCTAGTACACGAGCTCGCGCACGTGGCGCACCCACAGCACACGCCCACGTTCTGGGCGACGGTGGAACGGGCTATGCCCGACTACAAACGCCGCAAGTCTGACCTCCTCGGTGCCGGTGCCCGGCTGTGGATGGGCTGACGTTCAGCGTGCACTACTTTACGAGCGGCACCGCCCATCTGGAGTCAGAGCCGTCGCATGGGGCCTATCCTGCCCTCGCTAAATTGGCACTCGGCCCGCACCCGTTGAGGCTGGGTAACGCTTGCCGAACGCTATTCAACACTTTGTGCTCGCACGACTTCACGGTGTAACTTCGAGTCTCCCTCGCCTTGGGCGGCTGCTGATTGGGGTCTACATGCGTGAGGTCGTGCGTCGATCGGTACGGGCGATCCTGTGGGACGAACGTGATCAGCTCGTGTTGATCAAGAGGACGAAGCCCGGCCAGGCCCCTTACTGGACTGCGCCCGGTGGCGGCCTTGAGCCGACAGACGCATCCCTCGATGCGGCCCTGCGTCGTGAGCTGCGGGAGGAGTTGGGCGCGGAGGCAGGTCGGCTTAGCCAAGTGTTCTTGTTCAGCTCGCCGTCAGGGGATGGGGTGTCCGTACAGCACTTCGTCTCCTGCCGGCTAACCCAGGTAGACGAGAGTGCCCGTACGGGTCCGGAGTTCGCTGATCCGGGCCGGGGTGGCTACGTTCTCGACCGAGTGGCTGTCGACCGCCTCCCTGAGGTGGACTTGAAGCCTGCAGCCCTGAAGGATTTTATCCTTGCCAACACTGACGCGTTGCTATCGGAGCTCAGCTAGGGCAGGCCAGATCCCTGCCGGTGCGAGCGAGAAGCGGCGCGCGGCTTGGAACACGTCTGGGGAGCGGCTCGCTCCGGTGGTGATCGCTGCGACGGCGCCGATGAGCACTCGGTGCGAGACGATCAATGCGGTGCTTCCCTCGACGGGGTGTCCGAGGATCGTCGCGGCGGCCATCGCCCTTTCGTAAAGGGCTGTGAGACTTTCGCCGCCGGGCAGGGCCGAGTCTGGGTCGCGGAGCCGGTTCGCGCGCCAGGTCTGGTACTCGGCTGGGTAGTCGTCCGGTCCTTTGCCGAGGACGCAATCGGGGGCGCGCCACTCGGCGTACAGCGAGTTGGGAGCGGCGAGCGGCACGCCGAGCAGCGCAGCCAGGATTTCCGCGCTTGTGGCGGCGCGTGGATGCGGGCTGGTCAACACGATCGCAGGCCGGACACCGCGGTCACGAAGTGCGTGGGCGGTGGCGGCGATCTGTGCCGCGCCGCGTGCGGTGAGGGGCGTGTCGGGGCGGGCATGGGCGTGGGGGCGGGTGATTCCGTCGAGGCTGGTTCCGTGGCGGATCCAGAGGGTCGTCATGACAGGTGCCAGCCGCCGTCGACGTTGATCGCTTGGCCGGTGATGAATCCTGCTTCCGGGGTGGCCAGGAAGGCGATGGCGGCGGCGACGTCCGAGGGCTGGCCCCGTCGTTTGATGCACTGTCGGTCGAGTTGGCGTCGGACCATGGCCTGGTGATCGGGTACGACGCTGTGTTCTGCGGGGACCTCGATCGAGCCGGGCCGCACGGTGTTGACGGTGATGTTGTGGGGACCGAGTTCGCGGGCGAGGGCGCGGACGAGTCCTTCCAGGCCGCTTTTCGCGGCGATGTAGCCGGCGAGGTCGACGCGTCCGAGCTGAGTCATGACTGAGGAGACAGCGACGATGCGGCCGTAGTTGTTGCTGATGAGGGCTGGTGTGGCGGCGCGGATGACAGCGGCGTGCGTGACGAGGTTGAGTTCGAGTTGGTCGCGTAGGACGTTGAGGTCCGTCCGGCTCCACGGGATGCGGGGGTACGCGCCGGCGTTGCTGATCAAGACTGCGAGTTGGCTGGCATGTTGCTCGATGGTGGCGCGGAGTGCGGTCTGGGTGCCAGCGGTGGTTAGGTCGCCGGTGACGGTGTGGGTCTGTGCGCCGTGGCGGCGGGCGGCCTCGACGACCGCGTCGAGGTTGGTGTCGTCGTATCGGTGGGTCAGGATGAGGTCGAAGGCGGCTGACAGCCGGGCGGCGGTGGCCGCGCCGATGCCGGTGCCTGCTCCGGTGATGACGGCGATGGGGCGGCTCATGAGGGCGGCTCCGCTGGCGTCTGGGTGGTGAGTCCGAGGATCTGCTCCAAGTCGGCGTCGGGTGCGTAGAGGTCGGCGAGTAGGCCCAGCGACAGAGCGGCGTCGCGGGGTTCCAGGAGCTGTAGTGGGTATACCGCGAGGATCCGCATGGCGAGGTACGGGCGTATCCAGGTGAGTAGATCCGTGGCGGTGGAGAGTGCGAGCGGTCGGGCGAGCGTCGTGAGGTATCGGGTGATGGCTTGCTGTCGGGCCGGCGATGGTTGGTGCTGGTAGTCGATGCCGACGGCGCGGGGGGAGAGTCTTCTGAGCCGTACGGTGGGTTCGACAGCTTCGGCGAGTGCCTTCCTGTGATCGGCGTAGGCGTCGGTGTTGTAGTGAGGGACGAGCCAGGCGCCGTGCAGTCTCTGGTACCAGAGGAAGCAGGCGATCTCGCCGGGGAGGGCGTTGAGGCCTGCGGTGTCGTAGTCGAACCAGACGGGCTGGTTGTCGGCGTCGAGGCCGATGTTGAAGTCGGTGGGGTCGCCCTGGGTCATCGCGGCCCAGACCTGCTCGTCCGGGTGGAAGGCGTCGCGTAGCTCGCTGACGAGGGCAGGAAGGTCGAGCCGTCGGGGCTCTCCGTTGACCATGAGGGTGGTCTTCCGCAGCTCAGAGGGCCGGAGACCGTCGGCGTCGGTCAGTTTGAGCAGGATCGGGTTGTGGCCGTAGTAGTGGTCCAGCCGGCCGCCAGGCTGGGCCCGGTCGCGGTAGAGCTTGCTGCTGGCGCGTGAGGCCGGGACTCGGCAGATGGTCGCGTCGATGGTTCGGCGGTAGTGCTGGAAGGTTGCGTCGAGCCCGCAGTCGAGGTTGGCCGCGCTGCCGGGGCCGGTGGACGTGAGAGCGTCGAGGAGCAGGCCGGTGTCCGGCAGATCGGGTTGGTGGCGGTCGTAGAGGGTGAGGGTCCAGTGCCCGACGCGATGCTGGGAATGCAGCCTCGGTAGCCGGTAGTGGTGGCGGATTCGGTGGTACCCGGCGACTTCGGCCGCGGCCTCCACGGGGTTCGGGTTCACCTTGGCGAAGAGGCGGTGTGCGCCGATGTCGAGGTGGAAGGTGCGGTTCATGGTGAAGCGGCGGTAGCGGCCAACGCGGATCATCGAGTCCACCAGCCCGCGCACTGCCCCGCGAAGTCGGCTATGACCTTGGCGGGGATGGTGCGAAGGTCGCTCGCGGTGGACCAGAGCGTATCGTCGTAGCGGTCCCGCACGGGACACGCGTCGGCGACCGACATCAGGTGCGAGAACGGGGTGGCCACCGCGTGGTGGCCTGCTGATCCGGTGATCCACTTGGCGTAGCCGTGCCGTCCGTAGAGGCCGACCACGTGCGGCTGGGTGCCGTCCGCTCGGATGGTGAGCGCGGCGAGATGGGTCAGGCCGGTGTCGTTGCCGATCACCAGCTCGGCGGCGGCGAAGAGGTCAATGCACTCGACCGTCGTCGGTCCGTGAATCACCTCGATCTGCCCTACGGATGCCGGACGCTGGTGGCCCGGTGGTGTCACCAGGCTGAAGCGCCAGGCACCCGAATGGCGGGCCGACAGGTGTTCGGCGATGGCGCCGAAGTTGTCGATGCCGTAGTCCTTGCGGTCGGGCCGACTCGTCGTGGCCACGAAGATCACGTGGAATGGGTCTGGCACTGCGACCGACGACCGGAACCTGGGGGACGGATCATCGGATGCGGGGAGCCTGACGCCGAGGGCTTGCTCGACGTCGAGGTAGTAGCGCATCGGCAGCGCAGCATGGACTTCGACAGTGTCGGCGTCGATGAGGTCGAGCAGTGTTGGAGGCGATTCCGGTACCGCGTCGAACTGCAAGGTGTCTTCGCTGCCGAGCGTGCCCAGTTGGCGCCCGTCGCCGCCCGTGACCATGACCGGAAGGGTGCACCGGGCGATCAGGTCCGCTCGGCTGCCGGCATACTCCAGGGTGCCGAACTGATCGTGGGTGGCGTCGTGAAGCGCCTGTGCCATGGCGAGGCCGAGCAGCAGGTCGCCGAGTCCACGAGAGCCGAAGTCGACGCGCCACCCATTCTCACGGACCGCGTCGAGGCGTGCCCGCCGGGATGGGGCCTCTCCGTTGGCCCGGCGATACGGCAGAAGCCGGCCGAGCGGCGCCTGTTCACGTCGGACGACGTACCGTCCGCCGCGGTGGCACACCGGTTCCTCGACGAGGGTCACAGCGTGGTCAGTACGCACAGCGGGACCCCATTGCGCTCGAGTAGCTGTCGGCCCTCGCCAGCGGTGTCTTCGACGAGGCAGAGCGCGCCGGTGATGTCGGCGCCGGCCGCGCGAAGCGCCTCGACGAGATTGGCCAGAGTGAGTCCGGTGGTGATCTCGTCGTCCACGATGAGGACGCGCAGTCCTTCGAAGTCGCCGTAGGCGAAGACCTCAAGACGCCGGGCATGCGGCTCGTGGAACACGAGCTTCCCGGGTAGGTCGAGGTTGACTTTCCAGGCGAGCCGATACTGACTGCCACTGGCCCAGGCCACCGCGATCGTCGGCACGATGCCGCCGGCGTCCAGGCCCAGGAGAAGATCGTGCGGCCGGTACGCCGGGTGCTCGCACCACCGCTTCCACAAGCTGCGTCCCGTCGCCAGGACCTGGTCAGCGGCCACGTCGGTGCGGATGCCATCAAGGCCGTGGACGACCCGGATCGGACGAGTGGTGTCGCCCACCCCGAGCCGGGTCACCCGATCGGCGTGAAGAACATCGTCAAAGGCGGTGGTCATCGAAATTCTGATCCTTCCGTCTGGGGCGTGTTGGACGCGACCAAGCAGCCGAGCACGTCGTGGTAGGCGAGGATTTTGGCGGCGGCTCCGCAGACCCGATGGGAGAGGGTTTCGTCCTGTCGCCACCGGTCGCCACTGACCTCGGCCACCGCCGGGAGGTCGATGTCGGCGTCCGGATGGCCGGTGGTGAAGGCGAGACGGACCTCCTCGCTGGCGTCGAGGTCCACCCCGTCGGCGCGCAGGATGATCTTCATGATCAGCACCACGTGCTTGTAGACAGCGCGGACATCGGGCTCGGGGTTCGCGGCGAGCCGCCGCAACACCATCACCACGAGCGGCAACTCGCTGCGTGAGGCGCGGTCGTCGGTTGGCGCGTCGAAGGCGTTGAGTACGAGGTCACTTCGGCGGTAGAGCAGGCCGCAGCCGTCGCGGGCTATCTGCCGTACCGCGTGCAGTACTCGGGGCGGGACCAACCCGGCGAGCATCTCCCGGGTGGTGAACGACGACAGTGCGATCTTCTCCCCCGCCGGTCCGCTCTGGGGTACACCCCTGGTCTGAAGCCAGCGCAGCGGCAGCGTGTCGCGTACGACAAGGAGGTCGATGTCGCTCCATCCCGGTAGCCAGCCCTGATGGGCGAGGCTCCCCGTGGCGGCGACGAGCGCGGTCTCAGAATCGGTCAGTCTGGCGACCCACTCTGCGATTACCGGTTGCAGGGCCTCAGGGATGGCCGTGTCCACGTCTGGTGGAACCGTGGCGCCGGACCTGCGGTGAACAACTTCCGTGACCGCCCTCTTCAGCGCGGCCAGGCTGCGGCCGTTGTCGATGACCGTGTCGGCGATCGACGCGATGCGGTCTGCGCCCCGGCTTCGCTTGATCGCGTCGCGGGCGGAGAGCGACTCCATGGCCTCGGTGGCCCGCTGCGCGCGAAGCCCGTCCGGGAGGCGGAGGAACACAATCTCGCAGCGCTCGCCCCAGATCCTGCGGAGGTGTGCTGTGGCGTCGAAACGGTGGGCGCTCTCCAGGCTGATCCGGTGCGAGCCCGGGTTCAGCGCGGCGAACCGCAGGATCTCTTCCGTGAGCATCTGCGGCTGGGTCAGCTCGTCCCATTCGCGATACGGATCTGCCATACCGAGCCGATCGGCGGCAAGCTGCATGAGGTAGCCGATCTTCAGCCGGGTGGCTGTGTGCTCCGTGCGGAGCAACTCGCCGACCGTGCTCTTGCCACTCTCGGACATACCAGCGAGCACCCAAAGGTGCTGGATCCGGTCCGGCGGCAGCGGAACGACGGGCACGTCGAGTTGCCTCAGGACCTGGCGGATTTCGCGCTGCACATCGAGGAGTGGGCGGTGCCCGCGCACCACGATGGCCTCGTACTCGCCGCCATCAACTTGAAGATCGATCGCCTCGGCCAGTCGCCGCTGGTACTCGACGTAGCGTTCGGTGGCCGGGACAGGCTCACGTGCCACGGCGTGGTGCGCCTCGGCCACCGGCTGGTCGCTGTGACGCAGCAGCAGGTGCAGCTCACGGCGCGGCGCGGGGGCGTAGCGGCGTGCTCTGGCCTCAACGTGGGCGAGCGCCTCGGCGGTGGATGTGCCGTCCTTGACCGCCGCTGTCGCCGCGCAGGTCGCCACAAGCATCGGCCAACCGCGGTCCTCCAACGCCAAGGAGCCGCCACCGGCACACCGCGCGGCGTGGGAGCTGAAGACGAGATCGATGTGTTCGTCGGTGGTGCTGTCGACGAACCACCACTGACTGAAGTCTCGTCGCGACACCTCGGCCCATCGCCGGTCCCACCGATCGACTGTCCCAGTGAACGCGACATCCGGCATCGCCGACGCCAGCCAGCGGGCGTTCGTGGTCTTGCCGACGTTGTCGGCGCCGTTGAGGGTGACGGCGGTCCTCATCGCGGCTCCCGATAGCTCTTGAGCGTGCGCCAGTGAGGAATGCGGCGGCGACCTTCATGGATGTCGAGCACAAGGGTGTCGAAGGCTTCGGTGAGCTCGGTGAACTGCTGGAGCGCCAGCGAAGGATCGACGTCGCTCGGGTCCAGCTCGGCGGTCTCCGAGAATCGCCTCCACCGAACCCACGCGATGGCCAGGCGGTCGATCACGGAGCCGATCGTCTCGGTGTGCAACGGTGCCCCGCCCGGAGGCCGAATCACGTGCTCAACCCAGGAGTCGATCTCCCCGATGAGAACGACGCGAGTGGCGTTGAGACGATCGATTGATCTCTTGGCAGCAGCCACCACGTGGTCGTCAGCGGCCGGGTCGCGGGAGATCGTCTCCGCCGCCCATTGTTCGCCGTGGTGCGAGGCGAGCCGGGACGCCGCGTGAAGGGGCACTGCCCAGACCTCTGGCAGAACCCGCGGACGGCCGCCGAACGTACTGGTGATCAGGTCTGAGCTGGGCAGCGGTGGACAACGTTGCGTGTCGGGGACGAGTGGTGAGTGACCGACGGAAGGGAGGGGCATGGGTGAGCCTCCTTGGTCCTTGGTAGGGCGGTGGCCGGTGCTCGGCCTGTCAGGGCCGGAGGGTGGTGCCGGCGTCGGTGGTGTGGCCGCGTTCGAGGATGAGGACGGCGGAGAACAGGCCTGGCCGGCGCCCGCTCAGCCGCTCGTGCGCGACGAGGATCTCGCCACTGTGCGGATTGACCAGCAGCTGGGAGGTGGATCCGTCGGCGGTGATGGAGGACGCTGCCGAGCAGGCTGACGGCCAGGCGGCGGGCGGGAGCAGTCGGGGTGTCCATCACGGTGTCGGGGTTCCTTCCTGGCACTGAGCAGTCGGTGGCGACGGCAGTGCTGGCGTTGTGGAGGTGAGGCAGTGGCGAGGGGGGCGCTCACCGCTGACCGTCCTGGTGGTGGTGACTCTTGGTGGCGCAGTCCTGTCGGACGCGGGCGAGGTGGCGGGTCATGCGGGCGGTGGTGGGGTTTCCGGGGTGCTCACGGCGCTGCGTGGCGATGGTGTCGGCGAGAAGGTCCTGGGCGGCTTGGCAGTGGCCGAGGTCGTGCAGGACGAGGGCTGTTGTGGCATGAACGGCGAGGGTGCGGTGGCCGCGTGGGCCGTCGCTGCTCGCGGCGTGCTCGCCGAGCTGCCGATAGAGGTGGTATGCGCGTTGATGGTGGCCGGCGCTGCGGTGAGCGACGGCGAATAGGTGCAGGGCGTGCAGGCTGCGCCGGTGCGTGGGGCCGTAGAGGTGGTTGGCGCTGTGGTGGCCGTACCCGGCCCAGCGGATGGCGGCATCGAGCTCTCCGAGCCGCAGGTGCAGTGCGGCCAGAAGGGTGCCGGCTTCGGCATGCACCGGATGGGGTGGGGCGGTCGCGGGGTCGATGCCGGTGAGGCTGCCGTGCAGGAGTTGCCGGGCGCGTAGGGGATCGCTGGCGGCGAGGTCGCGGGCGGCTGCGACACGCTTCGCGCGTTCGGTCTCCCATCGGTCTGGACTGGCCACGGGTACCGCGCGCCAGGTCAGGGTCATATCGTGAGCGGCGGCGCCGACGGTGACACAGGTCAGGATGCGGTGCGCGTGCATGGCGGCCAGGTGTGGCCGCGCCGGTGTCCCTGCGGGGGCAGCGATGATCCGTGGCGCGTGTCGCAGGATCGCTCTACCGACATGATCGGCGATGACGACGGCGTCGAGTGGCCTGGGCCAGCAGTCGTTTCCGCATAGGTACGCCGGTGCCGCGGCGGCCGTCTCCGCCAGAGCCACTGGTTGGTGGCAGAACTTGCAGTGCAGCAGCCCAGGGACCAGATAGTCAGGCCCCGGTCGGGTTCCGTCCGCCGCTCGGTCCGCCTGCTGCGCCTGTGGAGCGGTGGCCTTGGTGACCCATTTCTGCACAGTGCGGGGATCGAGGTCCAACTGGCGGGCGACGCTGGTGACGGCGCCGTATGCCTTGACGGTGCGGGCGTCAGCGACGCGCTGGACGACAGCGTCCACGAGGTCGGTCGGGTATCTGCGAGCGAAGGCCATGATCTGTCCTATGGGGTGGACGGGTAGGCGGGCTGGTTTTGCCAGCGGTCACCGACCGGGCGCGTGGGATTGATCGGCATGGCTCTGCTGGCGTGGTGGGGGTTGCGGCGCATGGGGCGCAGGCTCGGCCCGTTCGGCAGGGTGAGGGGCGGGCGGAGCGTGTACCCATATCGGGCGAGCAGGTGCTCCGGTTCTGCGGGAACGGTGGTCCAGGAGGGCAGTTCGATGCGGTCGAGGCGGGTGCGGTGATCGCCGAGCAGTGCGCTGCCGCAGCCGGCCTTCTGCCGCGTTGGGGATACGGCGAGGAGCGCCAGGTGGTAGTGCGGTTCGGTGGGCTGCTGCTGTGCGATCAGGCCCTCAAGGGCGGTGAAACGCTCAGCTCGTGAGCGAGCGGCCTCCACGAGGCGGGTCGGGTAGTTGGCCGGCGGTGGGATCGGTCGGTAGCGGTGAAAGCCGACGATGGCGGCGGTGAGGTCGTCGGTGAGGTGTACGTCGCCGAAGAACATCGCGTGCTCCACCCACACCGCGACGACGTCGGTCAGCACCCGGCGGCGCTGCGCCGCGTCCGGCACCAGCCAGGCACCGAGCGGGCTGGGGTGCAGCGTGTCAGCGATCAACGCGGCGAGGGCCTGTCTGTCTGTCCAGCGGGCGGCACGGATACGAACGCTCGAGTCCACGGTGTTGTCGTCCCCCTCGGCGGTCTATCGGTAGGTGGCGGTGGCGAGGTCACCGATCGCGGCGTCGACGGCGGCGGTGATCTCTCGGACGGGGCGGTGGTGCTGAGCGGCGATGGTCTTCAGGTGGGCGGTGAGGGTGGCGGCGTCGTCGTCGAGGTAAAGGTGGTCGGCGAGTCCGAGGACGGCGACGAGTCCGGCGAGGGCGGCGGTGTGGTTGTCCGGTTGTTCGCGGCCGGCGGCGAGGTAGCGCAGGCGGGCGCGGGCGACGACGGCCCACTTGGTGTCGGTGGCGAGGTAGGCGTCGGAGCGGATTAGGCCGCCGAGGCGGCGGCGGGCGGTGTGGCGCAGGATGCCGGCGGCGACGAGTCCGGCGCGGGTGCGTTCGTACAGGTCGTCGGCGAAGCTACGCAGGAACGCCTTCACGGTCGGGGTGGTCCGGGAGTGATGGATCGCGGCGAGGGCGGTGTCGGCGATCAGGTCACCGACTGCCTGGTCGGAGTTCAGGCGTAGCCACCGGTCCGCGGCCGGATGGTCGCCGTAGGAGTTGAGGGTGATCCGTCCGGCGAGGAACAGGTCGATCAGCACTCCACCGGCCATGCCGAGGGCCAAGGCTTGGCGGTGCAGGTGCGGCTGGCCGGTGTCGTCGTGGTGCCCGAGCAGGAACAGCTCGTCGCGCAGCGGCAGCTGGGGTATCGACGCGGTCATCAGAGGCCCTCTATTCCTGAACTGCGGCAAGGCCCCGCAGCCGGGCGTGCGCGTCGCGGTAGGCAGGCTGCGGCTGCGGGAGCAGGGCTTTGTCGATAGCGGCCAGGACGGTGTAGTTGGGGTCGCAGACGTTGCCGATGGGCGCCCGCCCGGCCTGCGAGATGAGCTGGTAGGCGTCCAGGGTCTGTAGGCCGCACAGGTCGACGGTCCAGGCGGTGAGGTCCTGATGCGCCATGCGGTAGGCGTCCTCCAGAGGGCGGGCGCAGCCGACCGACAAGATCTCGGTGTTGGTTTCCAGGCGCGGCCAGGCGGTGTCGGCGCCCTTGATGACCTCGATGGCGAGGGTGGTGACGGTGGCGATCTCCACGCCAACGCCGCAGGCTTCGCCGTGTCCCTGGCGGGCGTGACCGTCGCCGAGGGCGAGCATCGCCCCGTGCACGTTCACCCCGAGATACAGCGTGATCCCGGCGCGCAGATCCGGGGTGTCGAGGTTCCCGCCGTAATAGTCCGGAACGATCGTGGACCGGGACTCCATGCCCCCTGGGGCTACGCCGATGGTGCCGATCATGGGATCCAGCGGCAGCTCGACGGTGTGCTCGCTGGCGGTGGCCCGATAACGGACGATGCCCGCGCGCCGGTCGATGTCGTACACCCACACCCGCTCCTCCAGCGGCGGCTGCAACGTGGCTGTGTGCGAGGTCGACGTGAGTGCCCCGAAGTACGGGAAGGTAGCCGACACGCCCCAGTCCCGGGCCGGTTCGATCGACAGGAGATGCACGGCGAGGGTGTCGCCGGGCTCGGCGTCCTCGACGAAGAACGGCCCCGACACCGGGTTCAGGTACGGCATCTGGCAGACCTTCGACGGCAGGTCCGCCGGTCCTCGCACGAGGCCTCCGAAGCAGTCCTCGGTGCGCACGGTGATGACGTCGCCGGAGCGGATGTGCGCCACCGGCAGGCGTCCGCCGAAGGTGTAGGCCAACTCGTCGCGGGCGGGCCGGTAGGTGAAGTGGCTCATCGAGATCACACCCGCTCCATGTCACGCCCGGCGGCCTGGGTGGGGGCCAGGCCGGACAGCACCGGCCGGCGGCCGGTCAGGTACAGACCGGCCAGGACAACCATGCCGAGGGCCAGCCAAGCGAGGCCTAGGCGCTGGGCGGCGATGTTGGCGTTCACCACCACGTAGGCGAGGATCACGAAACCGATTCCGGGAATGAGCAGGTGCGCGGACCAGCTGCCGCTGTGACGGCGGATCAGGTGGTGCACGACCACGGAGACGTGCAGGACCAGGAACGCCACCATCGCCCCGAAGTTGATCAGCGACGACAACAGCGTGATGCCATCCGCCCGCGTCGCCATGTACAAGCCCAGGGCGAGGGACACGACGCCGGTGAGCAGGGTCGCGTTGATCGGCACGCTGCGCCGCACCGACACCGTGGCCAGGAAGGCGGGGAGCTGCCGATCACGGGCCATCGCGTACAGCAGCCTGGACGTGGCGACCTGCGCGACCATCGAGTTCGGCAAACCCCATGCAATCGCGGTCGCCACCGCGCACACCGTCGCCAGCCAGCTCCCGCCGGCCACTGCGGCGGCGTCGTAGAAGGCGGTGCCGTTCGCGTCGCCCTCGGCCAGCAGCCCGCCGGGGTTGGGCACGAGCATCGCCGCCAACCACGTCTGCACGATGAACAACACCCCCGCCAAGACGAGTACGGCTGCCATCGCCCGGCCGATCTGCCGGGCGCCGTCACGGGTTTCCTCCGCCAGCATGGAGATGCCGTCGAAGCCCAGGAACGACAGCACCTCGATCGACACCGCCCCCGCCACGAGGGACCAGGTGAAGGTGTCGGCGTTGTAGAACGCGTCCCAGCTGAACCGTCCCCTACCCGTCGCGAGGGCCCAACCGGCGACGACCAGGAAGACCGCCAGGACGATCAGCTCACCGACGAGCATCACCCGGGTGACCACCGCCGTCATGCGGATGCCGACCGAGTTGACGACGGTGTTGATCGCGACGAACCCGAGCAGCCACAGCCATACCGGCACCGCCGGCACCGTGGCGTGCATCGCCACCGACGCCACCAGATACAGCAGACCGGGCACGAGGACGTAGTCGAGGAGGATCACCCAGCCGGCGAGGAATCCGACCGGCGGGCTGATGCCGCGACCGGCGTAGTTGTAGACACTGCCTGACATCGGGAACGCCTTGACCATCTGCGCGTACGAGAACGCGGTGAACACCAACGCCACCACACCGATGGCGTAGGCGAGGGCCACCATGCCGCCAGAGCCCGCATAGACGCTTCCGAAGATCGCCATCGGCGCGATCGGCACCATGTACACCAAGCCGTACGCCAACAGGTCCCGAAACCGCAGCTGGCGGCTGAGTTCCTGCCGATAGCCGTAGCGGGCCAAATCGTTCGAGGTTGTCATCGGTAATCCTCACGAGGATGAGAAGCGCGAGCAGGGCGCGGAAAGTCGCCTGCCGGGTGGTCGTCAACGACCCGACGGCGACGGGCATGCGCAGTTGGCGTTGCTATGGCAGCCACTCCCTTCATCACGGGCGGTGGCTACATCCGGACCGTCGGTGATCCGGCTCAGCAAGCTTGCCAAGCGCATCCACGTAAGTGGATCCCCAGTGGTGGTGAGATTTTTCCCCACCCGCGCATGCCCGCGACCTGCGCAAACTTTGATCAATTAGCGGCTAGCTCCCCACCTCCGGGTCGCTGGCCTCGTCGCGTCCCGTACCGGTTCCGATGAGAGGGGCGATACCGTGCGACAAGAGGCCGCACGTAGGGGGTGACCGCGATGGCAAGGACGACGGGCACCAAGGCGCAGCGTGATCACGTACGCCAGACACTGGCCGGCTTCGGAGTGACCCCGGCCGCCATCGCCGCCGAGCTGCAGCGCCGCTTCGGGCTGCGCCCCCGGGATGCCTTCCGCCAGGCCCATGGTTGGACCCAGGACGCGGTAGCCGAGAGGTTGAACGCCAAAGGGAGCGGTTCGGCGACGTTCACCGGGGCGCGGATTAGCGACTACGAGCGGTGGCCCTTCGGTGGTCGTCGGCCCACCTTGGCCGCCTTGAACGCACTGGCGCAGGTCTTCGGCACCGAACCGAGCAGTCTGGTCGACCTCGACGACCTGACCGCTATGCCGGAAGCAGACCGAGAGGCGTTGAGCGGCAGGAACGCCGCCCCGGTGCCTGCACCATCGGTCGCATCCTCAGCACCGCCTGGCGCGATGACTGAGCCTCTGCGGTGGGACCTCGGCGCTCTGCAGGACGAGACGGAACTGGTGATAGCGGTGGCAGAACGCACGGCGAGCTTCGGCACATGGGCGCAAGCCTCCAACGTCGGGCCTTTCACCCTCGACGATGTCGCTGCCTCCACCCGCAGGATCGCCGTCGACTACCTGACCGAGCCGCCCGTCGTCGTCTACGCGCGGGCCGGGCTCCTGGCCGACCGCGTATTCCGGCTTCTGCAGACCGGGCGTCAGAACCCTGATCAGTCTCGGGAGCTCTACACCTGGGCGGGCTACCTCTGCACACTGCTCGCCTGGATGGCGGGCGATCTCGGACACCCGGCCGCAGCCGAGTCCCAGGCACGCACGGCCTGGATGTGCGCCGAGACCGTCCGCGACAACACCCTCCGCGCCTGGGTCCTCTCCACGATCAGCAAGACCCACCTGTGGGAGCGGCGGTTCGAAGACGCGGCCAACGCCGCCATGCGCGGCTACGGTCATGCCGCCGAGGGCAGCGCGGCGGTCATGCTGGCGTGCCAGGAAGCGGACGCGTGGGCGGAGATCGGCGCTGTCGAGCCGGCACGGGCAGCACTGCAACGCGCCGAAGAGGCCCGCCAACATGCCAGCCGCGACCCGGTGGGTGGCCTTCTTGCCTGCGGCACGGTGCGCCAACACAACTACGCTGGATCAGTGCTGCTCCGCATCGGCGAGGCCGCCAACGCCATCGAGCATGCCGAGCACGCCCTGACGGAAGCCGCCGCAGACCCGTCGGTTGCCTACGGCACGCTCGCCCAGATCCGCATTTGGGCCGCCGCAGCACATCTCAAAGCCGGCAGCCTCGACGGCGCGGTCTCGGTCCTGTCGCCGGTGCTCGCTCTACCGCCCGAACAGCGGCTCGACCCGCTGGTGCACCGCCTGCGCGGCGTCGGGCGCAACATCGCCGGCAACCCGTCGCTGCGCACGAGCATCGAGGCCCGCAGTGTCCAAGCAGCAATCACCGAGTTCTGCGCCACAGGCGCCGCCCGGCAACTTCCCTGAACCTGGAGAACCCATGGCAGTCCCGCACGCCACCGACATCCGTAACCACTGGTACTGGCGACCGGGTTGGGGCATCGGCTCCCGCTTCTATACCTGGCACATCACCTTCGACGGGCAACCCGAGGTCGAGAAGCTCGCTGACCAGTACCGGTCCCTACTGTCTTCGCAGCCCTGCCTCGACGTCATTCCGAACCGATGGCTTCACCTCACCATGCAGGGCATCGGCTTCGTCCAAGATGTCGCCACCGACGACATCGACGCCATCGTGGCCGCCGCCAGTGACCGCTGCTCGCGCCTGTCACCCTTCAAGCTCACCATCGGCACCCCCCACGTCGATCCCGAATCCATTCAGATCGCCGTTGACCCGATCGAGCCCGTGCGGCAACTACGCGCCGCCATCCGTGCCGCCATCGCCGACGTCTGGGGTCAGGACCGCGTGCCCGAGGCCGCCGAGCCCTTCAACCCTCACCTCAGCCTGGCCTACACCAACACCAACGGTCCGGCGGCGCCGCTCATAGAGGCCCTCTCCGCCGCCCCGAAGATCAGCGCCGACGCGCTGATCACCTCGTGCCAGCTCATCGTCCTCAACCGGGACGAGGGCATGTACGTGTGGGAACCGTACGCCACCGTAGAGCTCGGTTCCTGAATCATTTTCTACGTCCGCCATGTCACCTCGTAGTGGTGATCGTCCAACCCATGCCTCCTGGCTCCGCACCTCATCGCGGGCGGCAGGAGTCGCCGCCTGCGATGGCTGCTCACTCGGCCGGCGATCCGTGAAGGGGCCTGCGCCCGCTCCGATGGGGAGCGGGCGCAGGTCACGCGGCGCGTGGCGGTGCGGGTTGGTGCAAGCGGAGCAGGCGGGCGAGGGTGGCGGCTTGGTCGACGGTGGGGAGGCCGGCTTCGGCGGCCAGGGCTTGGATCTCGGTCTCGGTGGCGGGGTCGGTCAGGTAGCGGGCCATCGACAGCGTCCCCGGCAGGGCGGAGCACTCGGTGTCGGGGTGTGCGGTCGGGGCCTCGCCTCCGGTTGTCCGCGTGGGCGCGGTCGGCGGCGACGGGTGTGGTGTGTTCGCGCGTGATTGCTGGTCACGGCGTGTGGCCATGTCCCTCCCAGGACGGCTGGTGGCGTGAGGGTGAGGTGTAGGGCCATGGCATCTCCTCTCTCGGTTGGCAGGCAGTACTGAAGATCGATTGCCGGATATCGTCGGCCGGAGTCGCGCCGTGGGTCGACGCGGTCGCCGGTCGGGTGTGTCAACGCCGGCTGAAATTTTCAGGCGGAGCCGACAGGGTGACTTCGGCTGCGGCGAGCAGCGGGTGGAGGACCGCGGACGATAGCTCCGATGGCCACGGAAGTGAAGGGGTTCGCCACTCACAGCGACTCACAGCGGCGTGCCGTCGGGTGTGAGTACTCGGACGGGTCCGGGTTTGTCGCCGAACTGCGCTGCTGACAGATTCTGACAGCTCCCGGTCCGACGCGGGCGGTCCGCTCTCGTCGCCCTCGGTGCGCGCACACGCAAAGAACGTCTCCCGCCCCGGCGGGTTTGGCTGGTGCGGGTGGTCCGGCGGCGTGTGGGGCTCCAGGCCGCCGGACGCGCCGCACGTCCCGCCTGGCCTCATCAGGCGGTCCGCTCGTCCGGGGCGGGTTGGTCGTGGGTGGGGAACTCCTGGTCGTGGCGGGTGTCGGTGTAGGGCAGGTCGATGAGGCGGTGCCGGCCCGCGCGGCCGGGCAGCCGCCAGATTTGGTGGGCGGGGCTGGCGGCGAGTGCGGTGCGTAGTTCGGCGGTGGTGGTGGCGATGACCATTGTCGGGTCGGGGACGGCGGCGAGGCGGTGGTGCAGGTTCGCCTCCCGGCGGGCCGAGGGGAGATGGAACAGCACCGGCCAGGCCCAGGTGCTCATCATGTACAGCCGCTCGTACTTGATGACCTTGTCGATGAGGACGTGAAGGTTTTCGCCGCTGGTGTCGTACTCGAGGAAGAACGGCAGGGACCGTCCGTCCTCGGTCCACACCCCGGCACCGTCCGGGCGGGGGAAGCCGGTCGCTCCGGCGATGATGATCTGCGGGTCGCCGCCTGCGCGGTACAGGGAGCCGGGTTCGTGGTAGGCCGACGCGGGCTGCCAGCGAACCAGGTCGGTGTCGGGGTGAGTGCGGGCGTGGGCGGCGAGGTCGATGAAGACCTGGTTAGCGCCGAGCAGATGCGGCAGGTCCGGCCGGGACGTCAATGACTGTTTGCGGCGGCGGGCCTGGTCCCGGCGGCCTCGTGGGAGTGCGCGTTGGGCGTGGACGTGGTCGTAGCCGAGCTGGTCCAGGACGTAGTGGTAGGGGTATGAGCCTCCGTCGGCCTTGTTGGGTCGGAACCGGTCCACCGCCCGCAGGGCGGTGAGGCGGCGCAGCCGGCGTTGGGTGAAGTCCAAGGATGGGAACAGGGCGGCGGCGATCTGGTCGGTGGTGAGCACGCCGTGGTCGTAGAGCCAGCCCAGGAGCCGGTCGTCGCGGGCGGTGATGCTGGCCTGCAGGCGCAGTAGCGGATCCGCGGTCGGTAGGTGTTTACCCATGGGCACAAGCCCCTGGGGGGAGACCCGAGACTAGAGGGTCTGTCTGGAGGGGTCCCCGACTGCCGACATGGGCGCTGACCTGGGCTGTGAGCGGCCGTGAGGGGTCAGGATGGGGGTCAGGATCAAGACGGACGGTAGAACGGAGGTCGGCACTGACTGCTGAACCGCCGGGCACAACGGGTGCCGGGCGACGGGTTCGTGCAAGCCGGTGTGAGTCCGGTCGGCGATGCCGGCGGAGGTCGTCGGTTGGGGTCGTCATCGTTTGCTGCTCCAAGGTCGAGGATGTGGGTGGGTTTGTGGTGCGTGTCCGCCCGCTGCGGCGAGTGGGAACGCGCTGACAGGTCTGGTCAGGTGGTGTCAGCTGCCGGGTCTCGTAGCAGACGTGGATGCGGGTCTGACAGCGTCGGCTCGATCTGACAGAAGTCGATGGTCGAAGCTCTGTCACGCGGCCTCCCGCGGTGACAGATCCCGTTCGGGCGGTGTGGTCTCGGCGCGCAGGACGCGCACGAGCGCGGAGGCGGTGGCGTTGGACAACTGGTGCCCGTCCGCGCGTAGCTGGTGGGCGAGGGCCTTGCGGGACAGCGGTGTCCCTTCGGTGGTGAGGATGTGGGCGGCGGTCCGGGCGGCCGGGACCAGAGCGGCGACCTCCGGACCGTCCTCGTCTGTCGTCATCCCGGTGGCCCGGCGGTCCGGGACCGCCAGCGGTTGGTCCGCGACGGCGGGGACCGCAGTCCGGGAGTCCGGGAGCGCGGCGGCGGTGACGGGGGCCGGCGGTTCGAGGTCCGGGACTGGCGCGTCGACAGCGGGCGGCGGTCCGGGCTCCGTCCGGCCGGGCCGGGGCTGTTTGGGTGGGGTGGGGTCGGCGCGACCGAGGGCGATCTTGACCATCGCCAGGAAGCCGAGGGCTGGCAGGGCGGCGGCGATCCAGCCGATCACCGACGCCTCTGATGTTCCCCGGGTTTCTCGGAGCCGTGTTGGTTGGCGTCAGGCGACGGATAGGGCGATCGGGTGGAGCCTCTCATACTCGTTCGGGGTGAGCATGCCCAGTGAGCTGTGGCGGCGTTGCCGGTTGTGGAAGATCTCTAGGTACTCGAAGATCGCATTGGCTAGTTCGATGCGGGTGCGCCAGCGGCGGCGGTTGAGCAGTTCGGTCTGCATTCGGCCCCAGAACGACTCGATCATGCCGTTGTCGTAGCAGTCGCCGATGGATCCCATCGACGGTGCCAGGCCGGCTTCCTGGACCCGGCGGGTGAAGGCCCATGAGGTGAACTGGACTCCGTGGTCCGAGTGGATCACGGTGCCGGTAGGTTGGCGGTTGCTGATGGCCATGCTCAGGGCGTTGGTCACCAGGGTGGCGGTCTGGGTGGCGTCGATGGACCAGCCGACGACTTTTCGGGAGAAGGTGTCCAGCACGACTGCGCAGTAGACCTTGCCCTCCCGGGTCGGGTGTTCGGTGATGTCGGTGACCCACAACTGGTTCGGCGACGATCGGGTGAAGTCGCGGTTGACCAAGTCCGCCGCGGTTGGGGTCTGGTGCTTGGGCCGCGGCCTCCGGCTACCGGGCAGCCCGCGGATGCCGGCGCGGCGCATCAGCATCTCGACCGCGTGATAGCCCACGACGAGTCCACGGCCCAGCCGTAGTTCGGCATGCACGCGGCGGGAACCGTAGGTTCCCCTGGAGGCCAGATGCACCGCACGGATCTGTTCGGTCAGCCACGCGTGCCGCAGCGCCCGCTGCGACGGTGGCCGGTTGCGCCAGGCGTAGTACCCGGAAGCCGAGACCTCGAGCACACGGCAGCAGACCTCGACAGGCAACCCCTCAGCGGCCATCCGGTGGATGACCGCGTACCGGCCTTTTGGGGGCACCACCTCCTTGAGCAGTTCGGTCGCACGGCGATGCACGGCCAACTCGGTCTCCAGCTCGGCGATACGCCGCCGAGCGGCGACCAGCTCCGCCTGGTCAGCGGAGCTCACGCCTGGCATCTGACCGGTGTCGATCAGCTCCTGGCGGCGCCAGTTGTAGATCGTCTGATCACTGATGTCCAAGTCACGGACCAGCTCCGCTACCGATCGGCCAGCCTTGAGTAGATCGAGGACCTTACGACGAAACTCGGGTGGGTATCTCCTCGGCACGTCTCTCCTCAACGAATGACGAGCCTGACGAGTCAACCAACCTGACTCCACCGAACCCGGGGAACATCATGTGGGGCCTCCCTACTCTCAACGCCCCGCGCGGCGTCGGCACGAACATCGGCAGGCACCCCGTCCGGGGGTGCCTGCCCGCTGCGTGTGTGGCCGACCGCGCCAACCGGCGCTGCGGGAACGTCACTCCATTACGCCCCGGGAAACCGATGGAGTCAACCACCAATTCATAACAGGCAGGTCACCGAGTCTTGCCAAAGGTCCGGCCGGGTGCTAATGGGTCCGCATTTGTTCGTCGCGGTCCTTCCCAGTCCGGTCCGACGAAGCGAAAGAACCTTCTGGCAGGGATCACTTGTTGGGACGCGCATCTCCTTCTCGGGAACTCCGTGCGGGGCCGCTGGGCTCCGAAGATCCGGGACGGTTCTGACCGGCACTCGGCAGGCGTACGCCGACGTCGCTGTCCGCGCCGCCTCGGCAGGGTCCTGTAGTCGCCAGGCCGGTTAGGGACGCATGGCGGTGAGCAGCACCGATGTCGTGAGCGCGTAGCGGGCGCTCAAGTCGACGGTGCCAGCGAGACGAAGGATGATCTCTGCAGCCGGCCGCCGCCCTCAATCTTCACGGTGCCGGCGTCAACAAGCGGCTTGAGTGCCTTGATGACGTGTTCCGGCCGGTACACCGTTTCCAGCAGTGCGAAGTTGCGCAGGTCCTCGACGCGGACCGGTTCACTGTCACGCAGCCTCTGCGCAAGTAGCCGGGTCAGCGGACCGAGCAGTGGTTCATCGATGGCGAACAACGTCTCCGCCTGTTCGTCGCGGGGATCGCGGAAGCCCACGCCTTGAGCGCGGTCGACTTCCCAGAGGCTGTCTTTCATCTTCTGCACGCCAAGTGGGTGCCCGGTGCCGAAGACGAGGTAGAGGGGCTGGCCGTTGCGGGGGATCAGTTCGAAGTCCAGCAGGTAGGGAAAACCCGCTGCCTGCAGGGCCTGTCGATAGCAGGTGAGGATGTGTCGGCTCTTCGCCGCTGGTGGGAGGTTGACGACTTCGCGCCAGCGCGGGTCGCCGCCGAAAACGTCGTCGCCTGCCTCGCCAAGGTTGCTGACGAAGCGCACGAAGTGCTGCGGCAGCAGCGTAACGATGACCTCGGTGGACACGTTCGAGGCGAGGCGCTCCAGCAGCTTGAAGGGCACGGGTGCGTTGCCCCAGGAGTCCAGGTTCGCGAATATCGGTTGGCCCCAGGCGCCTATGCGGTCCAGCGCGGCTTCAAGGTCGCCAGCGCAGGTGCCTTTGCCCATCGTCACGGGCATCGCGACCTTGGACCTCGGCCGGTCGGGAAACGCTTGTTGCAGGGTCTCCCGCAGCATGTCGACGCAACGCTGGTCGTCATCGATGAAGACGAATCGGGCGACGCCCTTGGTCGGGGGGACGTTCTCGACGAGGGCGCGGATCGCGATGACAGGCGAGCCCGGTTCCCCACCGCTGTAGATGCCGGGCCCGGCGAATCCCTCCGCGTAGGTGACCGAGGGGTAGGCGTTGGAGTAAGCGAGCAGGATGGGAAACCACTTTCCGAGGTAGTGGCGGTAGATGTCGTGCTTCGCGCCCGTGTGTTCCGCACACGGCCACGGCACCGGACCGTCGACCGGCATCCAGCCCCCTTGTTCCGTCACAACAGGTTGCGAGACAGTCTCTCATTGTGACGCTCAAAGCGAAACTGCCCATGAGCGGCACGGCGTGAAGACCGAGTAGTCGGACGCAAGTTGGCGCCCGCAGCTGCGTCTGCTGGCGGGTGGGTTGTCAGCAGGCGGCGGCTAGGCTGAGGGGCATGTCATCCCAGGTCCGGCCATTCAAGACACGGCCGCCAGCCTTGGGCGTCCGTCCGCCCCACTGCTTGAAGAAGAACGGCACCTCGACGCTGGTGCATTGATCGCGCAGGTCTACGACCCATGCCGGGTCTAGCTGTCGGGCGTTGGCGCCGCTCTCGCCGCCTGCGATCACCCAGCCGATGCCGTCTAGCTGCAAGCGCGGGAGCGGGCCCAGCAACGGTTCACACGACAGGAATCGCAGCGCCGCCGGCACTGTCCGCAGATCATCGATTCGGTGCACAGCGCTGAGGTCCTCGACGGAGACGCCCATCCACAAGTTGGAGGGCCAGGCCAGGGAGGGGGCTGCCCGGCGTAGGCGGCGGGCTCGTTTAGTTAGTACCTGATACGTGTGCTGCGGGGTCGCCGCGATGACCTCGAAGACCTGGCGAACGAAACTCGTCGGCACCTGAGCGTGGAACAGGTCACTCATCGAGTTGACAAACACGAGACGAGGACGTTTCCAAGTCAGTGGCAGCTCAAGGCTGTCCGGATGCAGCGTCAACCCGAACCCTGGCCCACTCGTCCGCGGGTCTCCATCCCGCTGGTACCGCGGCTGCCCCATCGCCTTGAGCCGTTTGGCCAGTGTCAACGCGTAACAGTTGTCGCATCCGCGGCTCACGCGATCGCAGCCCGTCGTCGGGTTCCACGTCGCCTCCGTCCACTCGATGGCGCTGCGGTCACCCATGGCTCACACTCACACTGCAAAGAGTATTGGTTCGAACGCAAGTTCGACAGGCCCGACACCGCCGAATATCGAGCTGGACGGCCGGCACGTTGACCGTGACTGGTATGACGGTCGATGTGACCGTGATCGCGGCCCTTCTGCTCGTCTGCATCATCGCCCTGATGGTCGGCTGGATCGTTGCGGCAGCCGCCTTCGGTGGCTCGATGCTCTGGGCGGTGCAGTGGAGATGCGTCTCGTCCATATCGTTTGAGCCCATCCGACGGCGAGGGCTGCGCAGAGGTGCATGGGAGCTGATTCGATCGGCTGCCGGGCCCGGGATCTTTGGCCGGCTGGTCGCCCGCGCGTCGTGGCGTCGGGTGACGCTGATGGTGCTGGTCCCGATCATTGGCTTCCTGGTGCCGGTGAGTCTTCCCTACGTCGTCTTGCTGCTGGTGCCAGGGGCCATCGCCGGTGGCGAGTTCGCGGAGGCGATCGACAGAGTGGGTCGCTTCACCGGCATCCTCGGCGTGCTGGTGGCGATACGCATCTTCCTCAACGGGCTGCGCTACATCGCCCAGCCCGGCAAGCCGCGCGGGAAGCTTCCGGGTCTGCGTTTTCCTGACGATCTGTCCAGCAGGGGACGTGACCGGCTCGCCGCCAACGCGTTCTGGTTCACGATGGCCCATACCGTCGAATTGCTCGCCGCCATGTATCCCGTCCTCGTCCTGGTCGCGGTGATACCCGACCTGGGCACCGCTGCAACGCCGTCAAGTGCTGCTACGCCGTCATCGGACGCCGACTCCGCGCTGCCTCCTCTGCTCGGCGTCATCGTGTTCTTCCTGGCGGTAACGCCGATGCTGGTGCCTGCTCACATTGCCGCGTCCTTCCTGCGCCGTCGCTTGGCCGGATGGGAGTTGTCGGTAGAGATCTGCCAGTTGTTGGCCCCGCCTGTCCTAGAAGAGCGCGGCGACTCGCTGGAAATGCCTGAGCCTCTCCGCGCGGTTGCCGACGCCCACCGCGGCAGTCTGGTCGACATCGCCGTACTGCTCGATCAGACCGCCGGGCTGTGGGATCGCCGGCAACCACGAGGGTTCACCCCGCACCCCGCGGCTACCGCCCTGCGAGCGGTGAGCGCGTCGATCCGACGACACCTGCAAAGCCCAGAGTCGTGCGAGCCGACGCTTCCCCTCAACCTGCGAGAAACGTTGCGCATGGTGCTGGACCTGCTCGTCGATCCGGAAGGGACATCGTCACTACGCGAACTCGCCTCCAGGGTCCAGGCGTTCGACGAGAACGGAATCCCCACAGCAGAGACGTTCGTCAAGCCCCCCGGGCGCCTCGCGGTGGCATTGACAAGGCTCACCGACAGCGCGCAACGAACCGCTGCCGTCCTGGCCGCCGTCGCAGGAATGGCAGCGACCTTCATCGCTGTAGCGCTGACCGCCGCAGGGAAGATCGATACCGCCGAACTCCTCGGCCACCTGAGGTGAGCAGTCATATCGCTAGCCTGCGACAGCCGTTTCCGGTCACGCCACCGCGCGCCTCGGATGCGGCCAGCGTGGCCATGTCTCCGCACGACTGACGAAGCGTGTCGCCTCAATCGGCGAGCGCGCGGTAAACCAGCCGACGAAGCTGCGCTTAGGTGAGTCCCCAGCAGCGCAGCCCCGAGCATGTGGCGGGTGCGGCGCGGTAGTCCGCGGTGCCCGCGCCATGCTCATCGCACGACGGGCGGCGCGAGCGGCGGCGCACATGCCGCGCTGGCCTTGGCACTGCAGGTTGCGGCAGTCGCCGCGCTCGTCGGGTTGGTGTGCGGAGGCGACGTCGAAGGCGAGCCGCCAGAACAGCGGATCGGTGACATCTTCCGGCAGCACGGCCAGGGTGCTGAGTCGTTCGCGTGGCACAGCTGAACACCTTCCGTCGACGGATCACGCCGCCCGCCCCGTGGGCGGGCGGCGGACACCATCGACGCTCTACTCTTTCCAGAGGTCAAGTCGCCCTCAACATGTCCTGACTCAGCAACCGCCGAGTTCAGGCCGTTTGCTGGTCCTGCGGGCCAAACTTCCACCGCCAGTCCAGGCGGTGGCGGCCGAAGGTGCGGCGTTCGCCCTTGAACCCGGCGCGCAGGAGTTTGATGTCGGCGATGAGGCGGATGATCTCCCGCTTGACCGGGATGTCGTCGCCCAGTTCCTGCCACGCCTGCACCGCTTGGTCGCCGATGCGCCCCCGTAGCACGGCCGGGATCCCGGCGTCGGCGGCGCGTTGCTCGTGCTCGGCGATCTGCGCGAGCAGGCCTTTCTCGGCGCGGGCGTAGGCGATCGCGGTGACCTCGCCCTCCTCCCCGAGCTTGCGCCAGTCCTCCAACTCCCCGCGCAGCCGTTGGGCTTCGGCGCGGGCGTGGGCGACTTCCTCGTCGGTGGCGCTGGCGGCGGTGAGGATGTCGTAGACGTCGGGGCGGGACAGCCACGCCACCACGGTGCGCTGCACGTACTCGTCGAGGAACTCGGCTTTCACCGCGGCGCACCGCTTGTGCAGGCAGGAGTACACCTGCCCGGTCCAGCCGTGCCGGTTCACCTTCTGAGACGACAGCGGCCCGTCGCAGACTCCGCAGCGCACCAGGTACGACAGCAGATGCACCGCGCGGGCGGGCCGGGTCGTGGTGCGCGACGGGTCGCCCAGCATCCGTACCACCGACCAGTACGTCTCCTCGTCGACGAGTGCGGGCCAGATGCCGTCGCCAACGATCTCGCCTCGGAGCACCCGCTTGCCGATGTAGGCCGGGTTCATCACCTGCTTGCGAAGGATGCCGCGCCGCCAGAGTCCTCCCTCGGAGGCGGGGATCCCGAGCCGGTTGAGTTCGGCCTCGATCGCGGTCAGCGGCGTGCCCTCGGAGATCTTGCGGAAGTTGTCCCGCACCACCTGTGCCCGCGAGTACTCCGTCACCGTCCCGTCGGCCGCCACGGCCGTGTGGATCTCGGTGTCGGGCTCCTGACGCAGCAGGGCGCGGGTGCGCTGGTCGTAGATCCGCCGGTACCCGTAGGTGATCTTCCCGTGCGGACGGCCCGCTTCGGCGGCGCCGACGATGCCGCGCAGCACGTTGTCGCGGATCGAGTCGGCCATCCACTCGGCCTGCACCGCCTGGAAGCCGAGCATCATCCGGTCGTTCTTGTCCCGCAGGTCATACAGCACCCCGCCGACCAGCCAGAAGTTGAGGCCGACCTCGTGGCACATGTCGCGGATCTTCACGAACACCGCGAGGTCGCGTTCCTTGCGGGAGATCTCCCAGACCACCAGCACGTCACCCTTGCCCGCGCGGATCTGCTCGATCAACAACTCGAACTGCTCGCGCTCCTTCGTCGCGCGGCGGCTGGCCGAGCGGTGGTTGTCCGTGAATGATCCCGCGTCCGTCCACGACCGCTTCGTGATCTCCGCCAGGTTGAGCACGCCCTGGTCGTGAACGCTCTTGCCCTGCTCCTTCTTGTCCTGACTCGCGCGCTGATACCGCAACGCCCGCACGTCCGAGCCCCCGGCCAGCAACGCGTCCTTGCTGTCGAACCGGCCCCGGTTCCCCGACCGGGCCTTCCGCCGTACCATCAGAACCGTCCCCCTAGGTCGACGTTCGTGTCGGCAACATCGACCATAGCTTCTAACGATTCTTGACAGTGCCCACCGTGCAGTCGAGGACGCCGGCCGTGTCCTCCAGGCTCAGGCCCAGGTAGTGCCGGAGCACGACGGCGGCCCGCTGCCGGGCCGGTACGGCGTCGAGCGCCGCCCGCAGGCGCAGCCGCTCGTCGGCGGCGTCGGCCGGGTCGCGCAGCGCGACGTCCGGCATGGCGTCGCCGAACGACCGCTCCCGCCGCCAGGGCCGCCGGGTCTCGTCGACGGCAGCCCGGTAGACCATGGTCTTGACGTAGAGATCGGGCCGTTCCAGCCGACGCCAGCGGGGATAGAGCTTGACCAGGGCGTTGGCCACGGCGTCCTCGGCCGCGTGCCAGTCGCCGCAGGTCATGTACGCCAGCTTGCGCAGCGACGCCATCTGCGACGTCACGAACTCGCGGAACGCCTGTTCGTCTTCGGCTTTCAAGTCGACTGCCTCCTTGTGACGGAGGTAGAACGGAGCCACCGGCCCGCAGAGTTGCACGGCCCGCTAAGGTAGTTGCCGAATAACTCTGCGTAGCGGCTTCGGCCGGCGGTCCGGCCGGGTAGGGCCAGGCATACCCGCAACGCTACGACCAGTGGGCTGGGTCGGAGGGCGTCGCCCTGACAGGGTTCGACCATGACCCCGGACGTACCCCTGCACCTGGCGGCGTCACTGCGCCGACGCGACCACCTGCTCTCCCCGTGGCCGTGGCGGGCGCTGGCCTACCTCGCCACCACCCTGCCGGTCGCCGGACCCCTGTCGATCGGGCTGCTCGTCGTCGGCGCGCCCCTGATGGCCGTCCTCAACACGGTGCGGCAGGACCGCCCGGTCGAGCTGCCCATCGTCGTGTTCCTCACCGTCGTCGCCCTGCTGGTGCTCGCGTCGGCCCCGGTCGTCAGCATCGCGGTGGCCGCGATCGAGCGGTGGCGGCTGCGCCTGGTCGATCCGCGACCGGTGCACCGGCCCCGGTTCACGGGTCTGGCGGCCCGCTACACCAGCGCCGCGGCCTGGCGGGAGGTCGGCTACACCTTCCTGCTGGGCGGGCTCGTGCCGCTGGCGTACTGGCTGCTGTTCCTGCTCGTGCTGCTCGACGCGACGCTGATCGCCAGCCCCTGGCTGGCCAGCGGCAGCGACCCGGTCATCGTGGTCTGGACCACGATCGACACCCCCCGCGAGGCGATCCCGTACGCGGCCGTGGGCGTCCTGTGCGTCCCGGCGCTGGTGTACCTGGCCGGCCTGCTCGCCGCCGGCCAGGCGACGGCGGCCCGCCGGCTGCTCGACGGGTCCGCCGACGCCACGGCGCTGCGGGAGGTCACCCGCTCCCGGGCCCGGCTGGTCGACGCGTACGAGGCCGAACGCCGCCGCATCGAGCGGGACGTGCACGACGGCGCGCAGCCCCGGCTGACCAGCCTCACCCTCCAGCTCGGCCTGGCCCGGCTGGACGTGCCCGACGACTCCCCCGCCGCCCGCCCGTTGGCCGTCGCGCACGAGCAGGCCAAGGGGCTGATGGTCACCCTCCGGCAGATCGTGCAGGGCATCCGCCCGCAGCACCTCACCGAACTCGGCCTGGCCGGCGCCGTCCGGGAACTGGCCGGGGCGGCCACCATCCCGGTCGACGTCCGGGCCGACCTCGGGCAGCCGCTGCCGGAGGTGGTCGAGACCACCGCCTACTTCGTGGTGTCCGAGTCCCTGGGCAACGTGGCCCGGCACGCCCGCGCGGGCCGGGCCGAGGTGCGGCTGACCCGGTCCGCCGGCAGTCTCGTCGTCGAGATCGAGGACGACGGGCGCGGCGACGCCGACCCGGCCCGGGGCAGCGGACTGACCGGTCTCGCCGACCGGGTCGCCGCCGTCGACGGCCGGCTGCTGCTGTCCAGCCCGCCCGGCGGGCCTACCCTGGTACGGGTGGAGCTGCCGTGCCCCCGGTGACCCGGGTCGTGCTCGCCGAGGACGAGGTGCTCCTGCGGGAGGGCATGATCGGCCTGCTGACCCGGTTCGACTTCGCGGTGGTCGCCGCCGTCGGCTCCGCCCCGGAACTGCTGGCGGCGGTCGACGCGCACGAACCGGACCTGGTGGTGACCGACATCCGGATGCCGCCGCAGCACCGCGACGACGGGCTACGGGCCGCCGTCACCGCCCGCGCCGCCTGCCCGCACCTCGCGGTGGTGGTGCTCAGCCAGCACGTGCAGGCCGAGTACGCCGCGGCGCTGCTCGACAGCGGGGACCGTCGCCGGGTCGGCTACCTGCTCAAGGACCGGGTCGCCGACGTCGCCGAGTTCGCCGCTACCCTGCGCCGGGTCACCGGCGGCGGCACGGCCATCGACCCCGACGTGGTGCGGCACCTGCTGCACCGGCCGCGCGACCCGCTCGCCGCCCTGTCGGCCCGGGAGCGGGAGGTGCTGGTGCTGCTGGCCGAGGGGCACTCCAACGCGGCGATCGCGGCCCGGCTGCACGTCACCGAGGCGGCGATCGGCAAGCACGTCGGCAACATCCTGGCCAAGCTCGACCTGCCGCCCAGCGACGACACCAACCGCCGGGTCCTCGCCGTCCTCACCTACCTGCGGACCGGCCCCGCCCGGTAGCCGCCGCCAGGTCGGGCACCGCCGTCACCGGGTGACCGGCAGGTCCACCACCCGGGTCGCCCAGCGGGCCAGCAGCGCCGGATCGTGGGTGATCAGCAGCACGCCCGCGCGGTGCCGACGCTGGTAGTCGGTGACGACTGCCGCCACGTGGGCCTGGGTGGAGGCGTCGAGCATGGCGGTGGCCTCGTCGCAGAGCAGGTGGTCGGGGCGGTGCGCGAGGGCGCGGGCCAGGCAGGCGCGTTGCAGCTGCCCGTCGCTGACCGCGTGCGGACGCCGGGTGAGCAGGTCGGGGGTGAGCCCGACCAGGTCGGCCAGCTCGGCCGTCCGGGCCGTCACCTGCCCGGCCGGTGTCCCGGTGGCGCGCAACGGTTCGGCGATCAGGTCGGCCAGGCTCAACCGGGGGTCGCTGGCGGCGCGGGGGCTCTGGAACAGGATCGCCACCCGGGTCCGTACGGCGGCGGGCAGCCGGTGCCGGACCCCCGCGACGGGTTCACCGTCGAGGGTGACCCGGCCGTCGTCCGGGGCGTGCAGGAAGGCCAGCACGCGGGCGAGGGTCGACTTGCCGCTGCCGGAGGGGCCGCGCAGACCGACCGTCTCCCCGGGAGCGACGTGCAGGTCCACGCGGTCGAGGACGCGCTGCCGGCCGTAGTGGACGGTGACCTGGTGCGCGGCGAGCCCGGCGGGCGGATGGTCGACCGTGGTCGTCATGCCGCTGCTCCGGAGGTGAGCGGGTGGTGGCAGGCGACCTGCCCGGTGCCATCGGCCGCCGGGCGGGGCGGGGTGCGGCAGGTGTCGGTGGCCCGGGGGCAACGCGGGGCGAAGGAGCAGCCGTCGGGCAGGTCGGTGAGCATCGGCGGGTGACCGGGCACCGGGGTGAACGCCCGGTCGGGCAGGGCGTCGAGCAGCCCGGCGGTGTAGGGGTGGGCGGGCCTGTCGAACAGGTCCGGGGTGGGCCGGTGTTCGACGATGCGGCTGGCGTACATGACGGCGACGGTGTCGGCGACGCGGCGGGCGGCGGCGAGGTCGTGGGTGATGAGCAGGACGGCGGCCCCGGCGTCGCAGCGGCGGCGCAGCAGGTCCAGGGTGTGCTCCACCAGCGGCCGGTCGAGGCCGGTGGTGGGTTCGTCGGCGAGCAGCAGCGGCGGGTCGGGGGCCAGCGCCAGGGCGGTCGCCAGCCGCTGGGCCATCCCCCCGGACATCTCGTGCGGGTAGCGGTCGAGGTCGGCGGGGTGCAGGCCGACGTCGGCGGCGGCCCGCCCGGCGGTGTCGGCGGCGCTGCGCCGGGGGTGCCCGTGGGCGCGCAGGGTCTCCTCCAGCAGCCGCCGGCCGGTGCGTACCGGGGTCAGGGCGGTGGCGGGGCTCTGCGGGACGAGCCCGACGGCCCGGCCCCGGACGTGCCGGGCGAGGTGCCGTTCGCCCGCCGCGACCAGGTCGACCGGGGTGCCGTCCGCCTGGTGCAGGTGGGCGTGCCCGGTGACGGTGGCGTTGCGGGGCAGCAGACCGAGCAGCGCGTGCGCGAGGACGGACTTGCCGCAGCCCGACTCGCCCACCACGGCCAGCAGTTCGCCCGGGTGCAGGGCGAGGCGCAGGTCGGTGACGGCGTGCACGACGGCGTCGGGAAGCCGGAACCGGACGGTCAGCCCGTCGACCGTCAGCAACGCCGGCCGGCGGCCGGCGGCGGTGGGCACGGTGCCGGTTGCGCTCGCGGTCACAGCTGCAACTCCGCCCGTACGCGGGGGTCGAGGCGGTCCCGCCAGCGGCCGGTGAGCACGGCCAGGGCGAGGGTGACGGCGACCAGGGCCAGGCCGGGGACGATGCTGGCCCACCACGCGCCGGTGAGCAGGGACCGCTGGCCGTCGTTGATCATGTTGCCGATGGAGGCGAGGTGCGGCGGCAGGCCCAGGCCGAGGAAGGACAGCGCGGTCTCGTGCCAGACGGCGTGCGGCACCATCAGCGTGGTCGCCAGCGCGAGCCGGGGCAGCACGTGCGGCAGCAGGTGCCGGGTGAGCACCCGGGCCCGGCCCGCCCCGCCGGAGATCGCGGCGTCGACGAACGGGCGGGACCGCAGGCTGAGCAGTTCGGAGCGGACGATGCGGGCGGTGGACAGCCAGTGCGTCAACGCGATCGAGGCGACGACCGCACCGAGGCCGGGCCGCAGCATCGCCACGATGAAGATGCCCAGCAGCAGGTGCGGCAGGGCGGCGACGGTGTCGACGACCCGCATCAGCACCCGGTCGACGCGCCCGCCGACGCTGCCGGCGACCGCGCCGACGAGGCCACCGATGACGGTGGCGACCAGCGCGGCGACCACCCCGACGAGCAGCGAGACGCGCAGCCCGTAGAGGCTGCGCTGGGCCACGTCCCGGCCCAGGTCGTCGGTGCCGGCCAGGTGGTCGGGTGAGGGAGCGAGCCGGGTCCGGGCGAGGTCGACCGCGCTCTGGTCCAGCGGCCAGAGCAGGGGCGCGAGCAGGCAGCCGGCGACCGCGACGACGAGCACGGCGGCGGCCACCACCGCGCCGGGCCGTCCGCCCCGCAGCAGGGTGGCCGGTCGGCGCGGCGGCAGGCGTCGGACGGGCGGGGCGGGCGGCGGTGGGGCGAGGTCAGTCATCGAGGCGTACCCGGGGGTCGGCGGCGGCGTAGCCGAGGTCGGTGGCCAGGTTCGCGGCCAGCACCACCACGGTGGTGGCCAGGGTGGTGGCGGCCAGCAGCGGGAAGTCGGCGCCCAACGCCGCCTGGACGGTGACCGCGCCCAGGCCGGGCAGCGAGAACACGGTCTCCACCAGCACCGCGCCGCCGACGAGTTCGGGCAGGTGGGTGCCGACCAGGGTGAGGAAGGGCAGCAGCGCGGTCCGCAGCGCGTGGCCGAACAGGACGGTACGGCCGGGCAGCCCCCGGGCGCGGGCGGCCAGCACGTGGTCGTCGCGCAGGCTCTCGGCGACGGCGTCCCGGACGAACAGCACGAACCACGGGGCCTGGGAGATCGCCAGCACGCTCACCGGCAGCACCAGGTGCCGGGCCACGTCGGCCGGGTCGGTGCCGGTCGCGGTGATGTCGGTGAGCCCACCGGCGGGCAGCCAGCCCAGGGTGAGGGCGAACACGGCGATCGCGGCCAGCCCGATCCAGAACACCGGCATCGACTGCACGGCGTACGCGACGGTGCGCAGGGCGCGGTCGAAGACACCACCGCGCCGGTACGCGGCGAGGGTGCCCAGCAGCACGCTCGCCACCAGGACGAGGGCGAGGGCCAGGCCGACGAGCAGCAGGGTCCAGCCGGCGCGGGCGGCCAGCACGGAGGTGACCGGTTCGTGGCGGCTGGTGGACCAGCCGAGGTCGCCGCGCAGCAGGTTGCCCACCCAGCGGGCGTACTGCACCGGCAGCGGGTCGTCGACACCCCAGTTGGCGCGCAACTGCGCGAGGTTCTCCTCGGTGGTGGTGAAGGCCGCCGCGCCCGCGTACTGCTGGGCCGGGTCGATCGGGGAGGCCGCGCCGAGGGCGAACATGCCCATGCTGGTCGCGGCGAGCACCGGTACGGCGACCAGCAGCCGGCGGCGGATCATGACCCCGGCCCCGGCCAGCCGTCGACGGCGGACCGGCGGTGGGGCCGGCATCGTCACGATGTCTTCTCCCAGGTGTGCACGTTCCACCAGAGGCTGTTGGCGACGTCGTGCTCGTGCGGCTCGACCCGGGGCGTCACCCCGGCCACGGTGTCGCGCACCACGTAGGTGTGTTGCAGGTAGGTGAGGAACACCCACGGCACGTCGGCGGCGAGCTGCTTCTGGAAGGTGGCGTACGCGGCCCGTCGGGCGGCCGGGTCGGTGGTGTCCCGGCCGGCCTGTAGGGCGGCGTCGACGGTGGCGGACCGGTAGGAGCCGGGGTTGAAGAAGCCCTGCCCGGCGAAGGCCGATCCGAACAGCTTGAACGAGACGAAGTCCGGGTCGTACGGCGTACCGTACCCCATGACCAGCGCGTCGGTCCCCATCCGGGGGGTGATCGCGTCCCAGGTGAGGCCCTGCGGGGTGACCGCGACGCCGATCTTCCTGGCGTCGGCGGTGACCGCCAGGGCCAGTTCCTTGCGCAGGCTGTCGGTGGCCGGGTACATCAGGGTGAACGCCGCCTGCCGCCCGGCTTTGGCGCGGATGCCGTCCGGGCCGGGCGTCCAGCCGGCGGCGTCGAGGATCGCGGTGGCGGCGGCCCGGTCGGCGGTGGGCCGCCCGGTGACCGACGGCTCGGCGAACTCGGAGGTGGGCGGCACCGGGCCGAACGCCGGCTCCCCCGCCCCGCCGAGCACCCCGGTCACCATGGCCTGCCGGTCCACCGCCGTGCTCAGCGCCCGGCGGACCGCCAGGTCGCCCAGGACGGGGTTGCCCATGGGCAGCATGACGCCCCGGTAGTCGGCGGTGGGGACGTTGCGTACCTGGTGACCGCGCTGGCCGTCGAATCCGGTCGCCAGCTTCGGCGGTAGTTCGGCCGCGTCGAACTCGCCGGCCCGCATCCGCTGCGCGCGGACGTTGTCGTCGGCGACGAACGCCACCACCACGCCGGAGTTCGCCGGCTTGCCGCCCCAGTACCGCTCGTTCGCCGCCAGCACCAGCCGGTCCCCCGGCGTCCAGGACGTCATCCGGTACGGCCCGGTGCCGATCGGCCTGCGGTTGAACTCCGCCCGGTTGACGTCCTGCCCGGCGAACGCCTTCGCCGGCACGATGCCCAGCGCCAGCCGCTGCACGAACGGCGCGTACGGGTGTTTGAGGGTGAAGACCACGGTGGTGGGGTCGGGGGCGGCGACGGAGGCGAGCATGTCGAGGTCCGAGCGGAGCGTCGAGTCGACCTTCGGGTCCAGCACCGCCTGGTAGGTGAAGACGACGTCTCCGGCGGTGAGCGGGCTGCCGTCGTGGAACAGCACCCCGTCGCGCAGGGTCGCCGTGACGGTCCGGCCGTCCGCCGAGACCGTCGGCAGTTCCCGGGCCAGGGCCGGCACGAGCTGGTTGCGGGCGTCCCGGGCGACCAGCCCGTCGAAGATCAGCGACGCGCCGTCGGGGCCGTAGTTGAGCACCGGGTTGAGGGTGTCCGGCTCACCCGCCGTGGCCACCACGACCGGGCCGCTCCCGGTGCGGTCGGTCGACGACGGCGTCGGGGACGCGCAGCCGGCGACGACGGCCAGGACGATGCCGAGCAACGCCGGCACGCGTACGGAACGGGACGTGACGTTCTCCGGGGAGATCGCGTCCGTGCGCCTGGGCCCCACCGGCAGCTCCCTCGGGTCGTGGATCGACACAGGGGCGGGCACTCGGGCCAGGTCGGATCATCGCAGGCCCGGGTACCCGCCACTGCTGCCACTATCGCGTAGTTGCCAGTTATTGGCAATAAGACCCGCCGGCGCGGCACCCGTACGGCACACCCCGCGACGCCGACCGGGCCCGGAACGGACGGCGGGCCCGGAGCCGGGTGGCTCCGGGCCCTGAGGGCGTCCGTGGTCAGGAGATGGCGCAGGTGATGTTGCCGGGCGGCGGGGTGCCGTTGCCGGTGGCGGTGAACCCGAAGGTGGTCGAAGCGTTGGGCGCCAGCGCGCCGTTGTAGGCGGCGTTGCGGACGGTGACGTTGCCGGTGGTGCCGGTGTTGACGCCGTTCCAGACGCTACTGATCGCCTGGCCGCTGCCGAGGCTCAGGCCCACGGCCCAGCCGGTGATCGCATCGGAGCTGGTGTTGGCCACGGTGACCTCACCCTGGAAACCGCCGGGCCAGCTGTTGACCGCCTTGTAGGTGGCGGTGCAGCCGCCGGGCCCGCTGGTGGGCGGGGGCGTGGTCGGCGGCGGGGTGGTCGGCGGGGCGGTGGTGGGCGGCGGGGTCGTCGGCGGAGCGGTGGTCGGCGGGGGCGTGGTCGGCGGCGTGGTGGACTGGAACTGGCTGAAGAAGCGCCAGATCTCCCCCGACGTCCAGGTCCGCGAGTCGTTGGGGGTGCCCGACCCGTCGACCGGGCTGGGGGTGTGGTCACCGTCGAACGCGGCCCACTGCACCGGGAAGCCGGAACGGCAGCCCGAGTAGGTCGTGGTGATGTGGGTGAAGCTGTTCAGGGCCGGCTCGCGCGGGCTCTGCGCGGTGCACCCGTTGTTCCGGACGAACGTGTCGCGCAGCGACCGGCCCATCGAGATGTTCAGCACGCTGTCGTGGGTGCCGTGGATGCCGAAGTACGGCACCGGCTGGGTACCGCCGTTGCAGCCACTGAGCTGGGCGCCGGACAGCACCGCGACCGCGCGGACGACGGTGGGCCGGGCGCAGGCCACCGCGTAGCTCATCGCGCCGCCGTAGCTCCAGCCCAGCACGAACCGCTGGGTGGTGTCCACGCACAGGTCGTTCTCGACCTGCCGGAGGATGTCGTCGAAGAGGGTCAGGTCCCGGCCGTTGGTGTTGGCCCAGCCGGCGTCGATGCCCTGCGGGGCGACGAAGATCGTGCTGTTGTTGGACAGCGGCAGCAGGCCGTAGTAGCCGGCCGAGGAGACGTTCTGCGCCGAGCCGTTCAACCAGTGGAAGCCGACGACCAGCCGGTACTGGCGGTTGCGGTCGTAGCCGTCCGGAAGCCGCAGGATGTAGCTGCGGTTCTGCCCGCTGCTGGTGATCGTGCGCGTTCCGTTGCTCAGCGTGGGGGCCTTGCCGCAGCCCGCCGTCGCCGCGAGGGTGCCGTTCGTCGCCGCCTCCGCCGTCGCGGAGAGGCCGCCGTTCAGCGCGCCGCCGACGGTCGCCGCGAGCAGGACGGCCGCGGCGGCGATGGTCGGGAGTAGGTGTCTGTGTCTGACCATTGCTTGGCTCCTTGCCATGGGTCTGGTGTCCCGGTGGTGATACGCGGAGTCGACCCGGCGATGGCCGGCGGGGACGGCAGGATGCGGTGAACGACCCGCACCCCGTCTCCTCGCCGGGGCGGGGCGACTCGGGTGGGCGGACGCGCCCGCTCGGCGCGGACGGCACGACGGCTCGGTGGAGCGGCCCGGACTTGGTCGTCGACCGGCAGGGCGGCGCGAGGGGTGCCCTCGTGTGCCGCTGCCAACGGACTGGGACGACGGGAAGCGTGCCCTTCGCTCCCGGCCGAAAGATAGCAGGTTATCGATAACATACTCAACCGGACGGGCGGTGCCGGCTGTCGGAGCGGGCGTTTCGGCGCACCGCGACGCGACCCGCGTCCCCCGGCCGGCCGGGTCCGGCGCGCCGGATCCGGTCCACCCGCGACGACCCGCCCACCGCCGGCCCGGCCACACCGTCCCCACTGGTCAGCAGCCTTGCCGGGGAGCACCGCCAGCGGATCGGTGAGGGCCGGACAGACCCGCGACCGACCCGCCGACGACCGGGGACCGACCCGCACCGGGACGGGTCGACCGGCCCCGGAACCGACAGCCGTTCTCGAAACTATCGGTTCGCTCAGGTCGCAACTTTCTGAATCCGGCCCCGCCGACCCATGTGACCGTTAACGTCGGCGGCAGCAGGGCGCGGGTGAACCCGCCGCCACCTGCGGCACCGCCGGCCGGGACGGACGCCCGACCGGCGGCGGGTCCGGCCCGGGGCCGGACCCGCCGTGCCCGCCGCCGACCCGGCTCAGACGCTGGCCAGCGCCTCGGTCGGCGGCAGGGCGGCGGCCCGCATCGACGGGTAGACGCCGGCCACCACGCCCACCACCGCCGCACCGCCCAGCCCGGCCAGCGTCGAGCCGAGCGGGATCACCACCGGCCACTGGTGGTACGCGGCGTAGCCGGCGGTGACGGCCAGCCCGAGCAGCGTCCCGACGATCCCGCCCAGCGACGCCAGGGCCACCGACTCGGTGAGGAACTGGCCACGGATCTGCCCCCGGTGCGCGCCGAGCGCGCGCCGTAGGCCGATCTCGGCCCGTCGTTCCAGCACCGAGATGACCATCGTGTTGGCCACCCCGATCCCACCCACCAGCAGCGCCACCGCGGCCAGGGCCAGAAACAGCGACGAGAAGGCGTTCTCGGTGGCACGCTTCGCGGCCAGCGCGTCGGAGGGGCGGCTGACCAGCACGTCGGCCGGGCTCTGCGGGCTGACCGTCTCGGGCAGCACCGCCCGGACCTGCTCCACCGCCGGCTCCAGCGACCGGATGTAGAGCACCGTGGGATGCCCGTCGAAGCCCAGCTCGGACTGCGCGGCCGGCCAGCCGACCAGCACCGACCGGTCGATGTCCGGCAGCAGCGGTACGGCGGCCAGGATGCCGACCACGGTGAACCACCGGTCGCCGATCAACACCTGCTGGCCGGGGCCACCCCCGGCGGGCACGTCGCGTACGCCCAGCCGGGCCGCTGCGACCGCGCCGAGCACCACGGTGGGGAAACGGGCCGTCGCCGGGGTGAGCCAGCTTCCGTGCCGGACCCGGGCGTTGATGATCGGGAGCAGGTCGAGCTGGCTGGCCAGCACCGTCAGACCGGAGCCGTCGTCGGGGTCGGTACGGTCGGAGCGGCGGACCAACCGGTGGGTGTTGGCGACCGCGCTGACGCCGGTCACCGGCCCCACCCGCCGGACCATGGCGGTCGACTCCTTCGGCAGCAGCGCCGGTGGGTCCTGGTCGGGCAGCGCCCGCACCTCCAACATGTTCGTGCCGAGCGCGGAGAGTTCCCGCATCAGCTGGGCCTGGCTGGAGGCGGGGATGCCGGTGACCACGATCATCGTGGCGATCCCGATGGCGATGCCGAGCGCCGACAGCGCGGCCCGGGTGCGCCGGGTACGGATACCGAGCAGCCCCAGACCGAGCAGGTCGGACACGGCCAGCCGGACCGGCCGGGCGGCCTCGCGCGCCGTACCCGGATGCGCGCGGTGCGGCGTACCCCCGTCGGTGGGTGTGCTCATCGGGGCGTCACCACCCGGCCGGAGTCGGCGACCAGGTGGCCGTCGCGCAGCTCCACCCGGCGGGGCAGGCGGGCGGCGATGTCCCGGTCGTGGGTGATCACGGCGATGGTGGTGCCCTCCGCGTGCAGCCGGTACAGCAGCTCCAGGACGGCCTGGCCGGTACGGGTGTCCAGCGCGCCGGTGGGTTCGTCGGCGAGCAGCAGCGCGGGCTGGTGGACCAGGGCGCGGGCGATCGCCACCCGCTGCCGTTCCCCGCCGGAGAGCTGGTGCGGCAGGTGGGTGACGCGGTGCGCCAGGCCGACCCGGTCCAGCGCCGCGAGGGCCAGCGGCCGGCGGTGCCGGCGGGGCACCCCGGCGTAGAGCAGGCCGGTGGCGACGTTCTCGGCGGCGGTGAGCCCGGCGGTGAGGTGGAACTGCTGGAAGACGAAACCCAGCCAGCGCCCGCGCAGCGCGGACAGCTGCCGGTCGGACAGCCCGGCCACGTCGAGGCCGCCGAGGTGCACCGTGCCGGAGGTCGGCCGGTCCAGCGTGCCCATGATGTGCAGCAGGGTCGACTTGCCGGAGCCGGACGGGCCGACGATGGCCAGCATCTCGCCCCCGGTGATGTCGAGCGAGACGCCGGCGAGGGCGGTGACCCCGCCCGGATAGCGCATGGCGGCATCGCGTACGGACAGTACGGTCACGAGGCGGTCACCACCGCGAGGTCCTCGGTGATCCCGTCACCGGAGACCTCGACCATCCCCTTGCTGAACATGCCGGTGGTGACGGCGACGAACCGTCCACTGTCGGCCAGTTGCAGCGCGTAGCCGCCCTCGCTGAGCGCCACCAGCGCGCCGACCGGTACGGCGAGCACCCCTTCCCGGGTCTCGCCGGCCAGGTCGACCTGTACGTCGGCGGCGTCGATCCCGGCCAGGTCGTCGTCCACGGTCACCGTGACGGCCCGCTTCGGCGTGGCGGTCGGGCCGGGGTTGTCGTCCTGGGTGACGGCGGTGGCGACCGCCGAGACGGTGCCGTCGACGGTCTTGTCGCCCGGCAGCGTCACCGTCACCCGGTCGCCCCGCTGGATCGTGCCGGCCTCGGCCACGTCGGCCTGAACGGTGATCACCTTCGCGGTCGGCGTGACGGTCAGCAGCGGCGTCTCGGCGGGGTCCCCGCGCAACGCGGTGACGGCGTCGACCCGGACCGCGCCGGGCAGTACGGCCACGTCGCCGACGGCGATCCGGCCGGTCACCGGCAGTTCGGCGTCCTGCTGCCAGCGCTTGACGGCCCGCATCAGCGAGCCGGTCAGCACCCCCTCGCCCTTGCGGACGACGACCCGGGCCGGGGCGGCAGCCGTCGGCGTGGGTGCCGCCGCGCCCTGGCCGGAGGTGCCCCTGCCCGGCTCCGGTGCCGCCTGCTGCTGCCCGGCGGGTGGTGCGGAGGCGCCGGACTTGACCGGTCGGGAGACCTTCTCCCCCGGTACGGGCTGGTAGCCGATCTCGTACCCCAAGGCCTTGAGGTTGGTGGCGATGATCCGCACGTCGCGGCCCACCGTGCCGGGTTCGGCCAGGTCGCGGTAGAGCGGCAGGCCGCCGTAGAACAGCGGCACCGGCTGGTCGTCGATCCGGTAGAGCTGCTTTCCCCGGGTGACCGTCGCGCCGGCCGGCGGCAGCCAGGTGACCGTCCCGCTCCGGCCGCCCTTCACCGGCTGCGCCCGCCCGTACCCGAGGGTGCCGGTCAGCGACACGGTGGTGGCGAGGTCGGTCCGCACGACGGTGGTGGTCTGCACCGGGACCGGCGGGTCGCCGCCGGCCGTGGCCGGACCACGGTGGACGGACCAGACGACGCCGCTTGCGACGACCGCCACCACCAGGATCAGCACGGCCGGGACGACGACGCGTCGACCGGTACGGCGCGGTGGGCTCTGCGCTGGTGACTGTTCTGTTGACACGCCGCGAGCATGGCGACGGTTCTTCAGAAACCTGTCAGGATCGGCGAATCCACACGGGTTCCTGACATCACGCCCCGACCGTGGTCGGCATGTCATACGCGTTCGTCACCACGGCCCGCCGCTTCGCCGTACCGGCGCTGGTGGTCGGTTGCCTGCTCGCTGGTTGTTCCGCCGCCCCGACCGACGACCGGGCCGACGGCTCACGGGTGGCCTCGGTACGCAGCCCGACCGCCCGCGCCACCGGCCCCGCCGACGTCGAGGACCAGCGCCCGCTGATCCCCCTCGACGCCACCCAAGACGAGATCGAGGCCCTGCGGGCGGTCTGGGGGCGGTGTGTGGCGAAGGAGGGCGGCCCCGGCTACGAGGACGGCCGGAGCGTGATCTGGAAGGAGAGCCAGAACGACCCGAAGGCGAAGCGGGTACGGGCGGCGTGCCGGTCGACGGAGCCGGAGTTCTTCGAGGAGCGCCAGAAGCGTACGGACAACGCGGCGTTCCGGGACAACCAGCGCGAGTGGTACCGGTGCGCCAAGCAGGCCGGTTACCGGTTGACCACGCCCGACGAGGACGGCGAGTTCGGGATCACCGAGGTCGGCCCGAACGGTGACTTCCAGTCGCCCAAGATGACGGCGTGCCGGCGGGAGGCGTTCAGCCGGTGACCGGGGCGTCGGGCCACCCAACAGCCCAATATCCACCTTTCGGCTGGTAATCAGCCCTCCGTTCGGGTAGGTTCGGTCCAACGAATGGACTACATGACGCGGTGACCATGCCCGTGATCGTGACCCTGCGACAGCACGCAGCCCGTCCGCGTGCTCAGCCGATGTGTCGCCTCCGATCAGCGGGCACCTGCGGAAGGTCCAGCATGCTCACCACCTCCGAACCGACCCTCGACCCGGACGGCGCCACCGCCGACGACCTGGTGGCCACGATGGCAGCCCTGCCGGCCGGCGATCCGCGTCGGCCGGCGCTGCGGGAACGCGCCATCGAGGCGTGGCTGCCGCTCGCCCGGCACCTGGCCCGCCGCTACGCCGGGCGCGGCGTCCAGGACGACGACCTCACCCAGACCGCGGCGGTCGGTCTGATCAAGGCGGTCGACCACTTCGACCCGGCCCGGGGCGTCGCCTTCACCGGGTACGCCATTCCCACCGTGGTCGGCGAGATCAAGCGGTACTTCCGGGACCGCACCTGGTCGGTGCGGGTCCCCCGCCGGCTCCAGGAGCTACGGCTGGCGATCAGCGAGGCGAACGGCACCCTCACCCACACACTGGGGCGGTCGCCGACCGTCGCCGACATCGCCGCCTACCTCGACCTGTCCGAAGAGACCATCCTGGAGGGGCTGGAGGGGGCCCGCGCCTACCGGGCGACCTCGCTGTCCACCCCCGTCGGCACCGACAGCGGCATGGAACTCGCCGACACCCTCGGGTCCGAGGACCACGACCTCGAACTCGTCGAGATCCACGTCGCCCTCGGCCCCGCCCTCGCCGCCCTGCCGGAACGCGAACGCCTGATCCTGACCCTGCGGTTCCACGGCAACCTGACCCAGGCGGAGATCGCCGGCCGGATCGGCATCTCGCAGATGCACGTCTCCCGGCTGATCAGCCGGGCACTGGCCACCCTGCGCGGCCGGCTCGTCCGCGGGTGAGTACGGCGGGCCACCACGGGTAATCCGCGGCCATGGCTCGCTACACGAAACCCGAGCTGCGCGAGCAGCTCAAGGAGGAGATCCGGGCCGGTGACCGGGGTGGACGACCGGGGCAGTGGTCGGCGCGCAAGTCGCAACTGCTGACCCGCGAGTACCAGCAGCGCGGCGGCGGCTACCAGGGCCCACGGGACGAACGGCAGCAGTCCCTGCGCCGCTGGGGCGACCAGAAGTGGCGGACCAGGCGGGGCACCACCCGGGCCCGGCACGACGGTGAGACCGACCGGTACCTGCCCGACAAGGCGTGGAAGCAGCTCTCCCCGCAGCAGCAACGGGCCACCGACGCGCGTAAGCGCCGGGCGTCGACCTCCGGCCGGCAGTACGTGGCCAACACCGGCCCGGCCAAACGCGCACGCCGCAGCGTCACCTCGGGTGGGTCGCTGACCGAGCTGACCGTCGCCGAGGCGACCCGGCACGTCCGCGATCTCGACACCGCACAGCTACGGGCCGCCCTGCGGGCCGAACGCCGGGGCAAGGGGCGTAAGACGCTGCTCCGGCGGCTGGAGTCCGCGCTGGACCGCCGCTGACCGGACCGGCGCTCCGGCTTGCGGCCGTCGGGCCACCGCCCGTACGGCGGCCCGGGGCGTGACCGCTGCCGTCGGGTCGCCGGGCCGGTCGCCCGTGCGGCGGCCGGCACCGGGAGTGCATATCCTCGACGGGTGGAGGACAGCGAGCAGATCGTGCTGGCCGAGATGCTGCAGTCGGCCGAGGACGCCGCGCCGGTCGAGGCGGTCGAGGCGGTCACCGGGGCGATCGCCACGGCGTTGAACGCGCTCGGCGTCTCCCTGCTGATCGCCGCCCTCAGCGGCCGGGCCCTGGTCCGGCTGACCCACCAGCCGGGCGCCGCCGGGCCGGGCCGCCTCCAGGGCGAGGAACTCGCCGAGGTGCTGCCCTTCGACGGCGGCCCCTACGAGCAGGCGGTACGCCACCAGGTCCCCCGGGTGCTTCCCGGCGACGGGCGGTGGACGCTGCTCGCCCCCGTCACCGAGCGCGGCGAGGCCATCGGCCTGTTGGAGATCGACCTGCCCGACGAGCCCGACGCCGAGGTGATCGAGCGGGTCGCCCGTACCGCGCACGCGTTGGCGTTCGTGGTGATCGCCAACCGGCGGCACACCGACCTGTTCGAGTGGGGGCAGCGCAGCACCCCGTTCACCCTCTCCGCCGAGATCCAGCGTCGGCTGCTGCCCGCCTCGTTCACCTGCGAGGCCGGGGCGTTCGCCCTCTCCGGCTGGTTGGAGCCGGCCGCGAGCGTCGGCGGGGACACCTTCGACTACAGCGTGGCCCGGGACGTGCTGCACCTCAGCGTCACCGACGCGATGGGCCACGGGGTCGCCAGCGCGCTGACCGCCACCCTGGGGGTGGGCAGCCTGCGCAACACCCGCCGCCGGGGGGTGAGCCTCACCGGTCAGGCCGACGAGGCCAACCGCGCCATCGCCGCACACGCCAACGTCCGCGGCGCGTACGTGACGGCGGTGCTGGGCCGGATCGACCTGCCCACCGGGCGCTGCGAGCTGCTCAACGCCGGGCACGTGCCCCCGATGCTGGTGCGTGACGGCCGGACCACGATGCTGGAGCTGCCCGGCAACTTTCCGCTGGGCATGTTCCCCGAGGCGGGGTTCCGCAGCGGGGAGGTCGTCCTGCGGCCCGGTGACCGGCTGGTCGTGGTCACCGACGGGATGCGCGAACGCAACGCCGCCAATCTCGACCTGCCGGCCGCCCTGCGCGACATCGCCTCGTTGCACCCCCGCGAGGCGGTCCGGGCGCTGTCGGACGCGGTGCTGTCCACCGCCGGCCCCGACCTGGCCGACGACGCCACCCTGATGATCGTCGACTGGTACGGCGACCACGGGCCGCGCCGCAGCACCGCCGGTGCGGACACCGAGCGGGCCAGCGCCTCGTCCCGGTGAGGATGCTCACGCCACCGGGGATGCCGCCTCGGCGTCGCGCACCGTGTCGAAGATGTCGATGACCTGGTCGACCGAGGTGATCGACAACACCGTCCGGACCGACCGGCGGACCCCGGCCAGCCCCAGCCAGCCGTTGCGTTCCCGCAGCTCACGATAGGCGACAACCAGCGCGCCGAGGCCGCTGGAGTCCATGAACCCGACGCCGGTCAGGTCGACCACCACCACCCGGGTGCCACCCTCGACCACCTCGCGTAACCGTTCGCGCAACTGGGGCGTGGTGCTCATGTCCAGGTCACCGGCGACTTCGACCACCGTGCCGGCCCCCTCCCGGCGGGTCGACAGCGTGAATTCCACCCGAACCCCCTTCGTCAAGGCGTACCGGACATCCGGCGACGCGGTACGTCGTACCCACGGTGCCAGAATCCGAACGGGAGCGCTCGCGGACGTCCGCCGGGTGTCCCGGTGCGTCCGGGGGTGCGGGCGGTGACTCGACGGTTGGCGTAAGGACCGAGGCACTCGCTCCTACGACTGTCGTGACCTGCGTGATCGCCCGGGAGCAATTGCGTACGGCTTGCCGCGCAAACACGTACATAGCTCACCTGGGCGTCTTGACCAGCACCGCATCGTCGGTACGGTCCTTACTCACGCGACGCGTTTCTCCCGATGTGGACGTCGCGGCTGGTCTTCGATCGGAAGGCGACACATGACAACTCCCCCAACCACCAGGGCACGCCGGGGTCGACGGACCCTCGGCCTGATAGCCGCCGGGCTGCTGCTGGCCGGCGCGCTCCCCGGCACCGCGTCGGCGGCGGAGCCCGATCCGCGCGTCGGCCTCGGCGGCGGCTGGCTCGACGCACAGTCCGCGATCAGCAATCTGGAACACGTCGCACACCGCGACAAGCCGGCCGGATTCGTCGACCCGACGAACCCGGGCAACGGCGGGTACTACAACTCGGATCTCGCCTTCGGCGGCCGGTACGCCTTCCAGGGCAACTACAACGGGTTCACCATCGTCGACATCGCCGACCCGGCCGAGCCGACGCTGGTCACCAGCGTCGTCTGCCCCGGCGGGCAGGGCGACCTCTCCGTGCACGGCAACCTGCTGTTCATGTCGGTCGAGGAGAGCCGGGGTCGGGTCGACTGCGGCACCAACCCCAACGTCGGCACCCGGTTCCAGGGGGTGCGGGTCTTCGACATCAGCGACGTCCGCAGCCCGGTGCAGGTGGCGGCCGTCCAGCTCTGCCGTGGCTCGCACACGCACTCCGTGGTGACCGACCCCCGCGACGCCGACAACGTCTACGTCTACGTCTCCGGCACCACCTCGGTGCGGCCGGCGACCACGATGGAGGGCTGCAACAACAACGCGGCCGACGGGGAGAACCCGTCACGGTGGCGGATCGACGTCATCAAGGTGCCGCTGGCCGCCCCGCAGGACGCCGCCGTGGTGAACCAGCCGAGGCTGTTCCAGGACCCGGTCACCGGTCGGGTCGACGGCCTCCAGAACGGCCCGGTGACGCCCCGGCACCCGTCCGGGTCGACCTGGTCGCCCACGCCGAACACCAACGCCTGCCACGACATCACCGCGTACCCGGAGATCGGGCTCGCGGCCGGCGCGTGCCAGGGCAACGGCATCCTGATCGACATCTCGGACCCGGCGAACCCGAAGCGGATCGACGAGGTGGCCGACCCGAACTTCGCGTACTGGCACTCGGCGACGTTCAACAACGACGGCACCAAGGTGATCTTCACCGACGAGTGGGGCGGTGGCAGCGGCGCACGCTGCCGCGACACCGACCTGCCGCAGTGGGGCGCCAACGCCATCTTCGACATCGTCGACCGGAAGATGACCTTCGCCAGCTACTACAAGCTGCCGGTGCCCCAGTCGTTGCAGGAGAACTGCGTCGCGCACAACGGCTCGCTGATCCCGGTGCCCGGCCGCGACGTCATGATGCAGGCCTGGTACCAGGGCGGCATCTCGGTGTTCGACTTCACCGACTCGAAGAACCCGCACGAGATCGCGTACTTCGACCGGGGACCGGTCAACCCGAGCGCGCTCGTGCTGGGTGGCTTCTGGTCGGCGTACTGGTACAACGGCAATCTGTACGGTAACGAGATCGCCCGGGGCTTCGACGTGTTCAAGCTGACCCCCAGCGCCCACCTGTCGGCGGCCGAGATCGAGGCCGCCACCCAGGTGAAGCTGGCCGGGTTCAACGCCCAGGGGCAGCCGAAGATCAGCTGGACGCCGAGCTTCGCGCTCGTCCGCGCCTACCACGACCAGTTGGTCCGGGCCGGCGCGATCGACCAGGCGTTGAGCGCGGAGGTCGACACGGCCCTGGGCCGGGCCGGCGGGTTCGCCGCCGAGGGCAGGCGGTTCGCCGCCGAGACGCAACTGCGGACGCTCGCCGACCGGCTCGACGCCGCGGCGTACGGGACGCTCCGCGGGGCCGTGGTGGACCTCGCGGACACCTTCAACCCCCGGGTCTCCGCCACGGTGGGCCCGGCCGAGCCGACCGGCAACAACGGCTGGTACACCGATGCCGTCACGCTCACCCTGACCGGCCTGATCCCCGGCATGTGGACCGGCCAGTACTCCGTCGACGACGGCGTGACCTGGGTGGACGTGCCGGCCAGCGGCGTCGCGACGATCAGTGCCGAGGTCAGGGGTTCGGTGCGGTACCGGGCGGTCGACGGGGCCGGCAACACCTCCCGGCAGGGCAGCCAGTGGCTCAAGATCGACCGGACCGCCCCCGAGGTGCAGGTGTCCGGGCTGACCGAGGGCACGGCGTACGGCGACTCCGGCACGGTGACGGTGGACTGGACGGTCACCGACACCGGTTCCGGGCCCGGCATCAACCCGGACAGCGCGCTGCTGGACGGCAAGCGGGTCGCCCGGGGGGCGACGGTCACCCTGTCCGGCCTCCCGCTGGGCAGCCACACCCTGACGGTGACCGCGAAGGACAAGGCCGGTAACACCACCAACCGGTCCGTCACGTTCACCACCACGACGTCCTTCGCCGACCTGCAGGCCCTCGTCGGCGGCTACCGGTCCGCCGGCACTGTCAGCGCGGGCAACGCCGACAAGCTGACCACCAGCCTCGGCAAGGCCGGCGCGGCGGCCAGCGGCGGCCAGCCGGCGGAGGCGGTCACCCACCTGACCGCCTTCCTCGACCAGGCCCGCGCGCTCAACGCCATCGGGGCGCGCAACCTGCTGGTCCGCGACGCCCAGGCGCTGATCGACCAGTTCGACAGGTAACCCGCCCGGTCCGGCCGGACCGACGGGACCGCACGGAACCGGGGCCTGCCCAGCATCGCTGGGCAGGCCCCGGCCGTTCCCGACCGTTGTGGCCGGGCCGGCGCCGCCTGGCGGCGGCTCAGCCGAGCTTGGCCAGCATCTGCTGCATGCGCTGGATCTCGATGCCCTGGTCGGCGTTGACCTCCCGGGCGAACTGGTCGCTCGCCGGTTCCAGGCCGCCGCCGGCGGCGTACAGCTGCTCCACCATGGTCAGTGCGCCCTGGTGGTGACGGATCATCGCGGTGAGGAAGAGCCTGTCGAACTCCGTACCGCGCGCCTGCTTGAGCTGGTCGAACTGGGCGGCGGTGAGCATCCCCGGCATGAGCGCGTCGTGCGCCGCCCCGTCGTGCGGGCCGGCGGCCGGCACGTTGCGCTCGGCGAGCCAGGTGCGCATCCGGGCGATCTCGTCGCCCTGCGACACCTCGATCCGCTTGGCCAGCAGCGTCACGTCGGGGCTGGTGGTACGCCCGGGCAGCAGCGCGGTCATCGCCAGGGCCTGGGTGTGGTGCGGGATCATGCCCTGCACGAAACGGCTGTCGGCGGCGGTGAACCCGGGCGGCGAGACCTGCGACAGGTCGGTGCCGGACAGTTGCCGGCCCGGCTGCCCGGGTGCGCCGGGCTGCACCACGCGTGACGTCGGCGGTTGGTACGCCGGGTCGTCCCGGCCGGCCCAGACGGCGACGCCCACCGCCGTGCCGAGGACGGCCGTGGCGACCACACCGGAAACGACCACGCGACGGGGCAGCGGCACGGTTCACCTACCAGTCCTGGGCTTGAGCTGCGCGGATTCCATGGGCATAGTGCCTCACCCCGACCCCGCCCACCAGCCCACGAGCCGGTGGATTCGACCCGCCCCCGGGCGACTTTTGTACGACCATCGAAAAGTTTCCCCGAATCGATCCAAAGTGCTAGTGTCTGCGATCAATCTTTGGTGTGACGCGTTCCCTACCGGACCGCCAACGGGAGAAAGTGGCGCGGTCCCCCGGCCGGGCCCACCACCACTGGAGGCACCATGACCACCCCGCACCGGCGGCACCGGCGGCGCAGATCCGCGCTCGTGGCCGCCGGCACCGCCCTGGCGACCGCGCTCGCCACCGGGTCCGTCGCCCCGGCCACCGCCGCCCCCGCCGCCGACCTGCCGCCCCAGGAGCCCGGCGTCACCCTGCGCACGTACGACATGGGCACCCCGCTGTCCGCGCTGTGCACCCTCAAGCCCGCCCAGACACCGAACGTCGACAAGCTGATGCCGCAGGTCAACTGGAGCAGCACCGACGACTTCGGGCTCTCCGACCGGTTCGTCAGCCACGTCACCGGCAACCTCGCCGCACCCGTCGACGGCGCCTACGCCTTCCGCCTCACCAGCGACGACGGCTCCCGACTGAGCATCGGCGACACCGTCGTCGTCGACCACGACGGGCTGCACGGGGAAACCGCCAAGGAGGGGTCGACCACCCTCACCGCCGGCCGGCACCCGCTGCGCATCGAGCACTTCGACGACGGCGGCGGCCAGGTGCTCCGGCTGGAATGGCGTCCGCCCGGCAGCGCCGACTTCACCCTCGTCCCGACCTCCGCGCTGAGCACCGACGCCGGGGTCGTCCGGGTCACCGCGCCCGGCTGGAAGTACTGCGAGGGGGCCACCGACTCGGCCGGCGACGGCCTGCCGCTCGACCGGGTGCACCCCGGCTACACCCTCACCGACCTGCGCCCCGACGGGTTCCGACCACAGGTCACCGGGATGGCGTTCCGACCCGACGGCGCGCTCGTGCTGAGCACCTGGGGCGGCACCGACAACGCCACCGGCGAGATCTGGGTGGCCACGGGCGCGACCGGCGCGACCGGCCCCGACCAGGTCACCTACCGCCGGTTCGCCGACGGGCTGCGCGAGCCGCAGGGCGTCGCCGTGGTCGACGGCACCGTCTACGTCAGCCAGAAGCACGAACTGACCGCGCTGCGCGACACCGACGGCGACGGCGTCGCCGACGACCGGCGTACGGTCGCCACCTGGCCGTGGGGCGGCAACTTCCACGAGTTCGCGTTCGGCCTGCTCTACCGGGACGGGTTCTTCCACCTCAACCTGTCGGTCGCGATCAACCAGGGCGGTGCCACCACCGTGCCGCAGCCCGCGCCCAACCGGGGCACCTCGATCACGGTGAACGCCCGGACCGGCAAGATCACGTACGTGGCCGGTGGGCTGCGCACCCCGAACGGCATCGGCTGGGGGCCGCGCGGCGAGGTCCTCGTCACCGACAACCAGGGCGGTTGGCTGCCCGCGTCCAAGCTGGTCCAGATCCAGCAGGGGGCGTTCTTCAACCACTACACCACCCCCGACGGGCCGTACGACGACAAGCCGGTCACCCGGCCCATCGTCTGGCTGCCGCAGAACGAGATCGGCAACTCCCCGTCCAGCCCGGTGCTGCTGTCGCAGGGCCCGTACGCCGGCCAGCTCGTCGTCGGTGACGTGACCTACGGCGGTCTGCAACGGGTGTACCTCGACGAGGTCGAGGGGCAGTACCAGGGGGCGGTGTTCCGGCACACGCAGGGCCTGGAGGCCGGCGTCAACGAGGTCACCCTCGGCCCGGACGGCGCGCTCTACGTGGGCGGCGTGGGTGCCGGCGGCAACTGGGGCCAGGAGGGCAAACTCAGCTACGGGTTGCAGAAGCTCACCCCCAACGGCACCTCGACCTTCGAGGTCAAGCAGATGCGCGCCACCGCCAACGGGTTCGACCTGGAGTACACCGAGCCGGTCTCGACCGAGACCGCCGCCCGGCTCGCCGAGGCGTACCAGGTGACGCAGTGGCGCTACGGGGCGACCAGCCAGTACGGCGGCCCCAAGCTCGACCTGGAGAAACTCACCGTGACCAGGGCGGTGCTGGCGGCCAACGGGCGCACCGTGCGGCTGCGGATTCCGGGCCTCAAGGAGAACCGGGTGGTGCACGTCCGCTCGCCGCGCCCGTTCTCCGCCGCCGACGGTGAGCAGCTGTGGAACACCGAAGCCTGGTACACGCTCAACGAGATCCCCGGCCGGGTGGCCCAGCCGCAGACGTTCTTCGAGGCCGAGGAGGGCCGTACCGTCGGCGTCGGGATGGCCACCGACCACGCCGCCTACTCCGGTGCCGGCTTCGCCGCCGGATTCGCCGACGACGGCGCGTCGACCCGGATCTCCGTCGACGTCCCCGAGGCCGGCAACTACGACCTGGCGATGCGCTACAGCAACGGCCCCAACCCGTTCTCCGGCCCGAAACAGCTCAGCCTGTACGTCAACGGCAAGCGGATCGAACAGACGATCTTCCCCTCCACCGTCACCTGGGAGGAGTGGGGCACCGTCACCACCAAGGCGCACCTGCGCCGGGGCCGCAACATCGTCGAGTACCGCAAGGAGAGCGCGGACTCCGGGCACGTCAACCTCGACGTGCTCGCCGTCCGGCCACGCGGGGAACGGATCACCCTCTTCGACGGCGGCGACCTCACCGAGTGGCAGCACACCGACGGGCGCGAACCGGAGTGGACGCTCGACGGCAACACCATGACCGTACGCGGCGGCGACCTGCGTACCGTGCAGGCGTTCGGCGACTTCCGGCTGCACGTCGAGTTCAACCTGCCGCTCTACCCGCCGGAGGTGACCGGCCAGCAGCGCGCCAACAGCGGGGTCTACCTCCAGGACCGCTACGAGATCCAGGTGCTCGACTCGTTCGGCATCGACCCGCCGCAGAACAACGACGCCGCCGCCATCTACACCCAGAAGGCGCCCGACGTGAACGCGGCCCGACCGCCGCAGACCTGGCAGACGTACGACATCGAGTACCGTCAGGCCCGCTACGACGCGGCCGGCGTCAAGGTGGCGAACCCCCGGGTCACCGTGGTGTGGAACGGCGTCACCGTGCACGACGACGTGGAGATCCTCGGCCCGACCGGCGGCAGCCGGCCCGAGGGTCCGGCGGCCGGCGCGATCCGGCTCCAGGACCACGGCAACCCCGTCCAGTACCGCAATATCTGGATCAAGCCGCTGGCCGGGTGACCCGGCCGGCAGGCGATGCGGCCGGGACCGTTGCGGCGGTCCCGGCCGTTCCGCGTCGCGAATCGGCCGGCCGTCGTCGTGGCGCGGACCGCCCGCCGCTCCCGGGAATCGCGGTACGGTCCGGCGCCCTGCCACCGACGCAGGTACCGTCCTGATCGGACAGTAGGGACAGGACGGTCGAGGGGGAAGCCATGACGTCGGCGTGGCCACCCGCCCCCATCGGCATCGATGCCGACCGCTGGGTGACCCGGTCGGTCCGCCGCACGGTACTCGCCGTGACCCACACCGTCGCGAGCTGCCACCGGCTGCTGGACGTCGTCGGCCACGTCGAGAGCGATCCTCGGGTGCAGGTGGTCTACACGGTGGCACCGGACGTCTTCAACCACCAGGTGAACCAGCTCCTCGACCGGCTCGGCGCGCTCGTCCTGCCCTGGCAGCAGGCCGTCCGGGAACGCTTCGACCTCGGCCTCGCCGCCGCCCACGGCGGGTTGCACCAGGTCCACGCCCCCCTGCTGCTGATGGCCCACGGAGCCGGGCGCAGCAAACGGGTCCGGTCCGGCCCGGACGCCGGGCCGGCACCCACCGACCGCCCCGTCTACGGCCTCGACGCGCAACGGCTCACCCATGACGGGCGGGTCCTCCCGGCGGCGCTCGCCCTCTGCCACGACTCCGAGGTGGAGGTGCTGCGACGGCAGTGCCCGGAGGCGGTCGGCGCGGCGGTGGTCGTCGGTGACCCCTGCGTCGACCGGCTCGTCGCCAGCCTGGCCCGACGCCCCGACTACCGGCGGGCTCTCGGGCTCGGTGAGCAGCAGGAACTCGTGGTGGTCGCCTCCACCTGGGGCCCGGACGGCAGCTTCGGTCGTTGGCCCGACCTGCTTCCGCAGGTGATGACGCAGCTCCCGGCCGACCGGTACCGGGTCGCCGCGCTGCTGCACCCGGCGATCTGGGCCGCCCATGGGCACCGCCAGGTCCGCGCCTGGCTCCGGGGGTGCCTCGACGCCGGGCTGCTGCTGCCCGAGCCGACCGAGGACTGGCGGGCCCCCCTGGTCGCCGCCGACCATGTCATCGGTGACCACGGCTCCGTCACCGCCTACGCCGCCGCCGTCGGACGACGGACCCTGGTCCTTCCCACCCCGGAGCCGGCGCCCGCCCCCGGAACACCCCAACACCTGCTCGCCCTCCACGCGCCCCGGCTGGACCCGCACCAGCCGCTGCTGCCCCAGCTCGCCCGGACCGGCGAGGTCGACCGGGCGGCGGTGACGGGCGCGTTGACCGCCCGTCCGGGCGACGCCGCGCTGCTGCTGCGGCGCACCATGTACCGCCTGCTCCAGCTCACCGAGCCCGACCGGCCCCCGCGGACCGACCCCGTCCCGGTGCCCCGCTCCGGCCACCGGGACACCGATCCGAGCGGGTGACCCGTCGTCCCGGCACCGCCGGCCACCCCGCACGGGTCGCTCAGCGACCGGGCGTCGGACCCCCGGGCAGGTCGGGGAGCGGCGACCGCGACGGACGCCACTCCAGCAGCAGCGCCGTCGCGTCGTCGTCGAGCTGCCCCTCCTGGTAGGCGACCACCGCGCGCACCAGCCGGCGCATCGTCTCCGGGGTCGCCAACCGGTCGTTGAGGGCCCGGTTGACGAAGTCGACGAGACGCTCCAACCCGAACCGCTCCCCGTCGACGCCGCGCGCGTCGGTGATGCCGTCGGTGTAGGCGAGGATGCGGTCCCCCGGATGCAGCTCCTCCTCGTACACCTCGGGGCGGTGGGTCGTCAGGTGGCCCAGGCCGAGCGGGAGCGCGGTCGGGCCCGGCAGTTCCCGGATCGCCTTGCCGTCGCGCAGCAGCAGGGCGCCCGGGTGACCGGCGTTGATCACCCGGAGCCGACCGGTGCTCCGGTCCAGCTCGGCCAGCAGCGCGGTGGCGAACAGGTGGGGGTGCTCGGAGCGCACCCACCTGTCGATGCTGATCGCCGTGTCGACCAGGTCGAGGCCGCACCGGCGGGCGTTGCGGTAGGCGCTGACCACGAGGGAGGCCAGGGTGCTCGCCTTGATGCCGTGCCCGCAGGTGTCGAACAGCCCGACGCTGAGCACGTCACCGTTGAGGGCGTAGTCGACGATGTCGCCGCCGACGTCGTAGCACGGTTCGAGGATGGTGGTGAGCAGCATGTCGTCGGTGGCGAAGGTCAGCGGGGGCAGCAGGCCCCAGACGATCTCGGCGGCGACCTGCATCGGCAGCCGACGTCGCAGCCGCTCGACCACGTCGCCGTACGGTCGGCGGTTCACCACCAGTTGACCGACGCAGGTCGCCAACTCCCAGGCCGGCTCGTCCATCGCCGGGTCCCCGGCGACCGGCGAGACGATCTCCAGGACACCCATCCGCTCGCACCCGACCAGCAGCGGCACCCAGACCCGGTCCGGGCTGTCGGCCGCCCGCTGCACGTCGAGGCCGGTGAACGCCCGACCGGCGAGGGTCGTCTCGATCGACAGCTCACCCCGGTCGAGGCCGGCACCGAGCAGCGGTACGAGACTGGCCTGCTGGTAGTCGGCCAGGTAGATCACGATCTCGGTGGCGTCCATGGCTGGCGCAGCCCGGTTCACCAGCATGGGCAGGTCGTCCGGCCCACCGCGGGGTGCGGCGAGTTGGAGCCAACGCACCGCGTCACCCGCGTCGACCATCTACCTGAGCCTCCCCCACGTTGTCCTCCACACCGTAGGAGTCACGGGGACAACCCGCCACCGGCCGATACGGGGGCACAGCGGACAGGGAGAATGCCGGTGGCGGACATCTCCGGCCCGCCCGAACGCAGGAGGCAGCGTCGTGATCGTCGCAGGGCTCGTCCTGGCCGGAATCTCCGGCCTCGTCCACGTCTACATCTTCTACCTGGAGTCCGTCGTCTGGACCTCCGCCCGCGCCCGCGCGGTCTTCGGCACCAGCCGCCAGGAGGCGGAGGTGACCCGGCAGCTCGCCTTCAACCAGGGCTTCTATAACCTCTTCCTGGCGGTCGCGGTGGTCGTCGGCATCGTCGCGTACGCCGTGGGCGCGCACACCGTCGGCGCGACCCTGGTCTTCGTCGGCGCCGGGTCGATGGTCGCCGCCGGTCTGGTGCTGCTGATCTCGGCACCGTCCAAGGCCAGCACCGCGCTCAAGCAACTCCTCCCTCCACTGCTCGGCGTCGTCGCCCTGGCGGTCGGGCTCAGCCTCGGATAGCGAGGCGGGACAGCGACGCTCCGTGATGTCCTCGTACGATGCTGCCACCGTACGACCGACAGGAGCGCTCCATGTCCCCTCATCGCCCACGGTGGGCTGCGGCCGTCGTCGGCTGCGTAGCCCTCCTGCTCACCGGTTGCGGGCAGAGCGACCCGGCGGCGGCGCCACCCTCGGCGAGTGCGACGCCGACGACCGTGACCAGCACCACCCTGGCCGCCTCGACCCCGACCACCGCCGCACCGGATCTGCCGACGTTGCAGAAGCAGGCGACCGCCGCGCTGATCGCCCCGGGTGGCCTGGTGGCCGTCGGAGGTGCGCGTAAGCCTTCGGAAGACGAGAAGGAGACCTTCTGGGTGACCGACGTGTGCGACCGGAACATCGCGGCCGACGCCGGCCCGGTGCACGCCAGCCACGCCCGCACCTGGTCCGCCGACGGGCTGTGGGTGCGCAACACGACCCACGCGTACACCGTCCCCGGCACCACCGTGCTGGCCCAGGTGAAGGAGGCCGTCGGCAGTTGCAAGAAGTACAAGTCGCAGGACGAGTCGATCGCCATCCTCGGGCCGGCGACCCTGCCGAGTTACCCGGGTACGGAGGCGCGCTACGGATACTGCTACCGCACCGAGCGGGCCAGCGGGACGGACTTCGTCGCCTGCGACGCCTTCCTCGCCCGGGGCAACCTGGTGTCGGCCGTGATGGTGATCCAGGGGTCCAGCCGCAAGAGCAACACCGACGGCCTGGTGGTCGTCGCGGCGGTGGCCGCCGAGGCGCTCGGCCGGGGCGCGGCCTGAGACCGGGCGCGCCGGTCAGGGACGGTAGCGGTAGCCCATGCCCGGCTCGGTGATCAGGTGCCGGGGCCGGGCCGGGTCGACCTCCAGCTTGCGCCGCAACTGCGCCAGGTACTGCCGCAGGTAGTTGGTCTCCTGCTGGTACTCCGGCCCCCACACCTCGTGCAGGAGCTGACGTTGGCTGATCAGCTTCCCGGGGTGACGCAGCAGCCGTTCCAGCACCGCCCACTGGGTGGGGGTGAGCCGGACCTCGGTGCCGTCGTCCCGGGTGACGGTGCGGGCGGCGAGGTCGACGGTGTGCCGCCCCACCCGGGCGGTCGCGGTGGCGTCGGCCGGTGAGGTGGCGAGGCGGCGGGTGACGGCGCGGATCCGGGCGAGGAGTTCGTCCACCCCGAACGGCTTGGTGACGTAGTCGTCGGCACCGGCGTCGAGGGCGGCGACCTTGTCGGCGCTGCCGGCCCGGCCGGAGAGCACGATGATCGGGATGCCGGTCCAGCCGCGCAGGCCCCGGATCACGTCGACGCCGTCGAGGTCGGGCAGGCCGAGGTCGAGCACCACCAGGTCCGGCGGGTGGCCGGCGGCGGCCTTCAGCGCGGCCGTGCCGGTCCCGGCGACCTCGACGTCGTACCCCCGGGCGCGCAGGTTGATCCGCAGCGCGCGGAGGATCTGTGGTTCGTCGTCGACGACCAGGATGCGGGTCACCGGACCGGCCTCTCGTCGGCGGCGGGTAGCCGCAGCACCATGGTCAGCCCTCCGCCGGGGGTGGTTTCCGGGGTGATGCTGCCACCCATCGCCTCGGCCAGCCCCCGGGACAGGGCCAGCCCGAGCCCCACCCCGGTCTGGTTGTCCCGGTCGCCGAGCCGCTGGAACGGCAGGAACACGTGTTCCCACCGGTCCTCGGGGATACCGGGGCCGGTGTCGATGACCCGCAGCTCCACCCGCCCGGCGTGGGCGCTGGCGGTGATCGTGGGGGGCCGGCCGGCCGGGCTGTGCCGCAGCGCGTTGGCGACGACGTTGACCAGCACCCGTTCCAGCAGGCCCGGGTCGGCGTCGACCGCCGGCAGGTCGGCGGGGATGTCGGTGCGCACCCCGGCGGCGGCCGGCCCCAGCTCGTCCAGGGCCAGCGGTACGGCGTCCTCCAGCCCGACGGCGGTGCGGGTGACGCCCAACGCGCCGGCCTGCAACCGGCTCATGTCGAGCAGGTTCGCCACCAGCCGGCCGAGCCGGTCCAGGGACTCGTCGGCGGTGGCGAGCAGTTCGGCCCGGTCCTCCGGGTCGAACTCGACGTCGGGGCTGCGCAGGCTGCTCACCGCCGCCTTCGCCGACGCCAGCGGCGTACGCAGGTCGTGGCTGACGGCGGCGAGCAGCGCGGTGCGCAACCGGTCGGCCTCGGCGAGCGGCCGGGCGGTGGCCGCCTCCTCGGCGAGCCGTTCCTGGCGCAGCGCGACGGCGGCCTGGGCGGCGAACGCCTCGACGATGCGCCGGTCGGCGGCCTCCAGCCGGCGACCGCTGAGCACCACGGTCAGCCGCTCGTCGACCGGCACCGTGGTCTCCCCCGCGCCGGGGCTGCCCGCCGGGTCCACGCCGACGCTGGCGACCCGACGCCACACGCCCTCCTCGTGGGCGCGGCCGGGCCGGCCGTACGCGTCGGGGGCGAGTTCCAGCACGCTGACCGCGCGCAGCGCGAAGGTCTCCCGCAGCCGGTCCAGCAGCGCCGGCAACGGCCGCTCGCCGCGCAGCACGCTGCCGGCGACGGTGGCCAGGGTCTGCGCGTCGGCGGCGGCGCGGGCCGCCTCCCGGGTACGCCGGGCCGCCACGTCCACCACCCCGCTCACCGCGACCGCCACCGCGACGAAGACGCCCAGCGCGAGCAGGTTGTCCGCCTCGGCGATGGTCAGCGTGCGGTACGGCGGGGTGAAGAACCAGTTCAGCAGCAGCGATCCGCCGAGCGCGGCGACCAGCGCCGGCCACAGTCCACCGACCAGCGCCACCCCGACCACCCCGGCCAGGAAGATCAGGATGTCGTTGGTCAGGGTGAGGTCCGGCAACACCGACAGCAGCAGGGTGAGCAGCGGCAGGCCCAGCCCGGCGAGGGCGAACCCGAGCAGCCGACGCCGCCGGGACAGCGCCGCCGGCATGGCCGCCCCGCGCCGGCCCCGCCCGGCCTCGGGGTGGGTCACCAGGTGCACGTCGATCGCCCCGGAGCGGGCCGTGGTGGTGACGCCGACACCCCGGGCGAACAGCTGGGCGAACCGGCCGCGCCGGCTGGCGCCGAGCACCAGTTGGGTGGCGTTGACCCCCCGGGCGAAGTCGAGCAGCGCGGCCGGGACGTCCGCGCCGAGCACCTGGTGGTAGCTGCCCCCGAGGCTCTCCACCAGGACCCGCTGCCGGGCGAGCTGGGCCGGGTCCGCCCCGGCCAGCCCGTCGTTGCGGGCCACGTGCACGGCGAGCAGGTCGGCGCCCTTGCTCCGGTCGGCGATCCGGGCGGCCCGACGGATCAGCGTCTCCCCCTCCGGGCCCCCGGTGAGGGCGACGACGACCCGTTCCCGGGCCTCCCAGGTGGCGGAGATGCCCTGCTGTGCCCGGTACCGGTCGAGCTGGTCGTCGACCTTGTCGGCCAGCCAGAGCAGGGCCAGCTCACGCAGCGCGGTGAGGTTGCCGACCCGGAAGTAGTTGCCGAGCGCGGCGTCGATCCGGTCGGGCCGGTAGATGTTGCCGTGCGCCATCCGCCGGCGCAGCGCCTCCGGGGTCATGTCGACCAGTTCGACCTGCTCGGCGGCGCGGACCACGGCGTCCGGGACGGTCTCCCGCTGGGTGGTGCCGGTGATCCGGGCGACCACGTCGTTGAGCGACTCCAGGTGCTGGACGTTGACCGTCGACAGCACCGAGATGCCCGCGTCGAGCAGCTCCTGGACGTCCTGCCAGCGCTTCTCGTGCCGGGAGCCGGGCACGTTGGTGTGGGCCAGTTCGTCGACCACGACGAGGTCCGGGCGGCGGGCCAGCACGGCGTCGAGGTCCAGCTCGGTGAAGTCGGTGCCCCGGTAGCGCAGCGGGCGGCGGGGCAGCACCGTCAGGTCGCCGATCATCTCGGCGGTCTGCGGCCGGCCGTGCGTCTCGACCAGGCCGACCACCACGTCGGTGCCCCGCCCGGCCCGCCGCCGGGCCTCCTCCAGCATCGCGTACGTCTTGCCGACGCCGGGGGCGGCGCCCAGGTAGATGCGCAGTTCACCTCGTGGCACGCGTCCATCCTCCCGCTGTGCGTACCGTCCCGGGGGCGCGACCGCCGGGCCGGCACCCCCGGGCGGGGGTGCCGGCGTCGGGGGTCAGCGGGCGGGCAGGTTCCGGTCCAGGGCCAGGTTGAGTTCCAGCACGTTCACCGCGGGGGCGCCCATGAAGCCGAGCGTCCGCCCGGTGGTGTGCTCCCGGACCAGCCGCCGCACCACCGCCGGGTCCGCGCCCCGCTCCCGCGCCACCCGGGCCACCTGGATCTCGGCGTACGCGGGGCTGATGTGCGGGTCGAGGCCGCTGCCGCTGGCGGTGACCGCGTCGGCGGGGACGGCGGGATGCTCCGGTGCGTCCCCCCGGACCGGGGTGACCAGCCCACCGGCGGCCCGGTAGTCCTCCCCGGGCTCCGCCAGCTCCACCGGCACCCCCTGCCAGGAGGCGACGAACGGGGTGGCCGGGGCGGTCTGGTTGACGCTGACCACCCGGGTGATCCGGCCGGTCAGCCCGTCGGCGCGGAACACCGCGAGCACCGCGCCCACCCCGTCGGGCGTGCAGTACGGCCGCCGCCCGTCGACGCCGTCGAGCAGGCCGACCGCCCGGCTGCGCGCGCAGACCTGGCTGAGCAGGCTCCGGGTCGACTGCTGCGGGTCGGCGGCGAGGGTGTCCAGCACGCTCTCCGGGCCGAGGTTCGAGGCGGCGGAGGCGGTCGGGTCGTAGCCGTCGCCGGCCGCCGACGGGCGGGACTGGAAGTAGCGCGGGACGGGGTCGCCGTCGGCGTCGGTGAAGGACTGCCCGATCAGGGCGCTGCCGACGGTCCGGCCGTCCACGGTCAGCAGCGATCCGTCGGCCTTCGCGTCGAGGCCGGGGAGCCGGCCGGCGGCGACCAGGGCGAGCGGGTAGGCGACGCCGAGCAGCACGGTGAACACGAGCAGGGCACGCAGGGCGGCGAGGTGTTGGGCGAGCCAGGTGGGTAGGCGCATCACGAGATCCCCGGGACGTACTGGATGAGCAGGTCGATGAGCTTGATGCCGACGAACGGCGCGACGAGGCCGCCGACGCCGTAGATCAGCAGGTTGCGGCCGAGCAGCGTCGACGCGGCGGCCGGCCGGTACCGCACGCCGCGCAGGGCCAGCGGGATGAGCGCGACGATGACCAGGGCGTTGAAGATCACCGCGGCGAGGATCGCCGACTCGGGGCTGCCCAGCCGCATCACGTTGAGCCGGTCCAGGCCCGGGTAGATGCCGGCGAACATGGCCGGGATGATCGCGAAGTACTTCGCCACGTCGTTGGCGATGCTGAAGGTGGTCAACGCGCCCCGGGTGATCAGCAACTGCTTGCCGATCTCGACGATCTCGATCAGCTTCGTCGGGTCGGAGTCCAGGTCGACCATGTTGCCGGCCTCCTTCGCCGCCGACGTGCCGGTGTTCATGGCGACGCCGACGTCGGCCTGGGCCAGGGCGGGGGCGTCGTTGGTGCCGTCCCCGGTCATCGCGACCAGCCGGCCGCCCTCCTGCTCCCGGCGGATCAGGGCGAGCTTGTCCTCCGGGGTGGCCTCGGCGAGGAAGTCGTCCACCCCGGCCTCGTCCGCGATCGCCTTCGCGGTACGCGGGTTGTCGCCGGTGATCATCACGGTCCGGATGCCCATCCGGCGCAGTTCGGCGAACCGCTCCCGCATCCCGGCCTTCACCACGTCCTTGAGGTGGATGACGCCGAGCGCGCGGGCCGGTTCCCCGGCGACGTGTTCGGCCACCACCAGCGGGGTGCCGCCGTGTCCGCTGATCCCGTCGACGATCCGGTCGACCCCGGTGCCCGGCTCGCCGCCGTGCTCCCGTACCCAGGTCAGCACCGCCGTCGCCGCGCCCTTGCGGACCTTCCGGGCCGGCGCGTCCGGGGGCGTCAGGTCGACGCCGCTCATCCGGGTCTGCGCGGTGAACGGCACGAAGTCGGCGTACGGCAGCGGATCCGGCTCCGGCGTGCCCAGGTCGAACTCCCGCGTGGCCAGCGACACCACCGACCGCCCCTCGGGCGTCTCGTCGGCGAGGCTGGACAGCCGCGCGGCGGCGGCCACCTCGTCGGCGGTGACCCCCTCGACCGGCAGGAACGCGGTGGCCTGTCGATTGCCCAGGGTGATCGTGCCGGTCTTGTCGAGCAGCAGGGTGCTGACGTCCCCCGCCGCCTCCACCGCCCGGCCGCTCATCGCCAGCACGTTGCGCTGCACGAGGCGGTCCATGCCGGCGATGCCGATCGCCGACAGCAGCGCCCCGATGGTGGTGGGGATCAGGCAGACCAGCAGGGACACCAGCACCACCCCGGTCACCCCGGTGCCGGTGACCGCCCCGGTGTCGGGGGCGGCGGCCTGCCAGCCCTTGGCGGAGATCGCCAACGGTTGGAGGGTGACCACGGCCAGCAGGAAGATCAGGGTGAGCGCGGCGAGCAGGATGTTCAGCGCGATCTCGTTCGGTGTCTTCTGCCGGTCGGCCCCCTCGACCAGGGCGATCATCCGGTCGATGAAGCTCTCCCCCGGCCGCTGGGTGATCCGCACGACGATCCGGTCGGAGAGCACCCGGGTGCCGCCGGTGACGGCGCTGCGGTCGCCGCCGGACTCCCGGATCACCGGGGCGGACTCCCCGGTGATCGCGGACTCGTCGACGCTGGCGATGCCCTCGACGACGTCGCCGTCGCCGGGGATGATCCCGCCGGCGTCGACCAGGACGACGTCCCCCTGCCGCAGCTGCGGCGCCGGCACCGCCTCGTCGGTGTACGCGTCGGCGGGCGCGCCCGGGGTCCAGCCGACCAGCCGGGTGGCGACGGTGTCCTGCCGGGCCCGGCGCAGCGTGGCGGCCTGCGCCTTGCCCCGGCCCTCGGCGACCGCCTCGGCGAGGTTGGCGAAGATCACGGTGAGCCAGAGCCAGCCGGTGATCGCCCAGCCGAACACCGACGGGTCGGTGACCGCCAGGACGGTGGTGAAGGCCGCGCCGATCGCCACGATCAGCAGCACCGGGCTGCGCCACAGGGTGCGCGGGTCGAGTTTGCGCAGCGCCCCGGGCAGGGACCTGACCAGCTGCCGGGGGTCGAGCAGGCCGCCACCGGCCCGGGGGGCGGGGGTGTCGACGGCGGGGGTGTCGACGGCCGGCCGGTCGTCGTCGGTGGTCACGGACGCGACGGACATGTCCTCGTTCCTCATGCGGGTCACAGCCCTTCGGCCAGCGGGCCGAGCGCGAGCGCGGGCAGGAAGGTGAGCGCCACCAGGATCACCGTGACGCCGACGACCATTCCGACGAAGAGTGGTCGGTGCGTCGGCAGGGTGCCCTCGGAGGCGGGGACGGGTGCCTGGCGGGCGAGCGAGCCGGCCAGGGCGAGCACGAAGATGATCGGCAGGAACCGGCCGAGCAGCATGCACAACCCGAGCGCGGTGTTCCACCACGCGGTGTTCACGGTGATCCCGGCGAACGCCGAGCCGTTGTTGTTGCTCGCCGAGGTGAACGCGTAGAGCACCTCGGTCAGGCCGTGCGGGCCGGTGTTCAACGCGGTCGCGTCGTTGCCGGTGGCGAAGGCGGTGGCGGTGCCGATCAGCACCAGGGCCGGGGTGACCAGGAAGTACAGCGAGGCGAACGTGATCTCCCGGGTGCCGATCTTCTTACCCAGGTACTCCGGGGTCCGGCCGACCATCAGCCCGGCGACGAACACCGTGATCACCGCGAGGACCAGCAGCCCGTACAGGCCGGCGCCGACGCCGCCGGGGGCGACCTCGCCGAGCATCATGTTGCCCAGCGTCATCATCCCGCCCAGCGCCGTGTACGAGTCGTGGAACGAGTTCACCGCGCCGGTCGACGTCAGCGTGGTGACGGCCCCGAACGTCGCCGAGTCCGACACGTCGAAGCGGACCTCCTTGCCCTCCAGCGCCGCGCCGACCGCCTGCGGCACGGTGCCCTGCCCGGCCAGCTCGAACCCGGTGGTGAGGGCGACGCTGCCGAGCGCCAGGACGGCCATCACCGCGACGACGGCGTAGCCCTGCCGCTGCTGGCCGACCATCCGGCCGAGGACCCGGGGCAGGCTGAACGGGATCAGCAGGATCAGGAACAGCTCGATCCAGTTCGTCCAGGCGGTGGGGTTCTCGAACGGGTGGGCGCTGTTGGCGTTGTAGAAGCCGCCGCCGTTGGTGCCCAGCTCCTTGATCACCTCCTGGCCGGCCACCGGCCCGCCGGGGAGGCTTTGGCCGCCGCCGGTCAGGGTGGTCACGTCGGTGCCGGCGGAGAGGTTCTGCACCACGCCGCCGAGCATCAGCACCAGCGCGCCGAGCACCGCGACCGGCAGCAGCACCCGCAGCACGATCCGCACCAGGTCGACCCAGAAGTTGCCCACCTCGCCGGTGCGGCTGCGGGCGAAGCCCCGGATCAGGGCCACCGCCACGGCGATGCCCACCGCGGCGGAGACGAAGTTCTGCACCGCCAGCCCGGCCATCTGCACCAGGTGCCCCATGGTCGACTCGCCCGAGTACCACTGCCAGTTCGTGTTGGTCACGAAGGACACGGCGGTGTTCCAGGCCCCGTGCGGGACCACCGGGTCGAAGCCCAGCGACAGCCACAGGTGGTCCTGCCACCGCTGGAGGGCGTAGAGGAACAGGACCGAGACGGCGGAGAAGGCCAGCACGCTGCGGGCGTAGACGCCCCACGACTGCCCGGCGGCCGGGTTCACCCCGACCAGCCGGAACACCCCGCGCTCCACCCGGGACTGACGGGTGCCGGCGACCGACCGGTACAGGTGGTCACCGACCGGGCGGTACGCGACGGCGAGCGCCACCACCAGGGACACCACGAAAACGACGCCGGCTGTCCTCGTGGTCATCAGAAACGCTCCGGGAACAGCAGCGCGACGACCATGAACACACCCAGACCGATCGCCAGCACCAGGCCGACGGCGTTGACGGCGTTCACCGCTTCTCCACGCCCCTCACCACGAGGGTGAGCGCCGCGAACAGCACCACCGTCACCAGCACGAACACCACGTCAGACACGCGGACTCCCCCAACCGGACGGGTACGCGTGACCGCCTCCCGGCCACGCCGGGCAATCACAACGCGCTGTCGTCCGACCGGACAGGGGCCATAACGCGACCGTGACGGGGGGCCACGGTTTCTTGACGCGTTCTTCACGCCGGCCGCCCGACCGGTGACGGGGGTCACGGTGGCGCCGGTCCACGTCCCGCTACGGGACGGGCGGGGTCAGCGGCGGATGACCCGCCGGATCGACTCGGGCACCCGGCGGGCCACCGCCCGCCGCAGCCGGAAACGCAGGCTGCCCAGGTACGGCACGGAGACCGGCCGGGCCCCGTCGGCCGCGCAGCGGAACGCCACCGGGAGTACGGCGTCCTCGGTCCAGCCGCAGCAGGTGACCCGGGCCTTGAGGTCCCAGGTGCCCCTGCTCCGGCCGCCGTTGAGCGCCCCGACGTCGAGGCGGGCGGTGCCCCGCTGGACCAGTCGCAGCATGCCGTCGGCCGCCGGGACCAGCTCGACGGTGCCGGTGACCGGCACGAAGAACTCCTCCCGGGTGTCCCGCCGCCGGGCGATCACGTCGAGCTTGGACTGCTTGATCCGGGTGGTGGCGTCCCGCAGGTCGGCCGGGACGTCGTCCACCGGCACCACCAGCAGCCGCTGCTCGCCGTCGGCGGTGAGGGTGAGCGGCCGGTCGCCGAAGGACAGCTCGGCGGTGAGCGTGACGGTCAGGGTGGTGGCGTCCCGCTCGACCCGCTGCACGGTGGGCACGGCCCGGACGGCCGCCTCCCACTCGGCGAGCCGGCGCAGGTCCGGGGTGCGTCCCTGCTCGATGAGCCGGGTGATGATCCGTTGCAGCGGCGGCAGACCGGCGGCGACGCCCGGGGCGAACCGGTCCCGGATCGTCCGCTGCGCCTCGCCGACCAGCTGGTCCACCCAGTCGGCGGGCGCGTCGAGCAGCCGCCGGCCGCGCAACCGGGACACCATCTCGTTGCGCAGCCACCGCCGGTGCAGCCGGTCACGCAGCGGGCCGGGCTCGGTGTGCGCGTCGACGATGTCGAGCGCCTCGCGCAGGTTGACGAAGTAGCCGGCGGGCTCCAGCGCGGTGGCCGTGACGTTGCCGGCGTCGACCCGCCGCTGGTGGTGGTAGCAGACGTAGTCGGCCAGCACGCAGGTGCGCCGGGACAGGAAGAAGGCCCGGGTGACGAAGACGTGGTCCTCCAGCCGACGCTTGCCCTCGGGGAAGCGCAGGTCGTGCTCGACGAGGAAGGAGCGCCGGAACAGCTTGTGCGCGGTGAGGCTGTCGATCAGGGGCGAGTTCTCCAGGGTGGCGTCGAACCGGTTGCGCCGGAACAGCTCGCGCGGCACCGAGCGGCGGTGCCCGGCCATCTTGCCGACCACCAGGTCGGCGTCGTGCCCGGTGGCACAGGCGTACAGGCGTTCCAGCGCCTCCTCGCCGAACCAGTCGTCGTCGTCGGCGAAGAAGACGTACTCGCCCCGGGCGTGCTCGACGCCGAGGTTGCGGGGGCGCGACGGCCAGCCGGAGTTGTCGATGTGCAGCACCCGGAAGTGCGGGTGGGCGGCGGCCAGCTCGTCGAGGCGGGCACCGGTCGAGTCGGTCGAGCCGTCGTCGACGAACATGACCTCGAACTCACCGGCGGGCAGCGACTGGCCCAGCAACGAGGTGACGAGCTTCTCGATGTGCGGTCCGGAGTTGTACGCCGGGACCACGACGGTCACCTTGGGGGTCTTTGTACTGGCGGTCATGGCTCTTCCTGAGGCGGTCCGCGAGCCGGCGCGGGGATGCGCCCAACCGTGCGGACGGGCACCCGTTAGCGGGGCGTTCCGTCGCCGACATGGCCCGTTCAGTTTGCGGACTTTACGCGACCGCAAGGGCTGACGCAGGCCCCGAATCGGATGATTTCTGCGATCCCCGGCGGGACGCCGGAACCCCACCCGTCCCCGCCTGGCACACCACCCTGGACAGTGGCCCGAAGCACACCCCGCCGGGCGCCGGAGGCGGGCCGACGGGGCTCCTGCCCCGGGCCGCCCAGGGGTCGTCGAACCGGGCCGACGCGAGGGGCCGTACGGCGGGTGGCATGCGACGAATCCCCGACAGCCGGGGCTGGCATAGCTGACCGCTACGTAGGGTAAACCGGGATCATGGCACAGCTTCTCACCTCGCCGCCCCCGCCGCAGGCAACCGAGTTGCGACGGTGGGAACTGGCCGATCCCGCCGACCTGCGTACCCTGCGCGCTTCCCTGCACGAGGCCCTCACCGGTGAGCGGCTCCTCGACGGTCAACGGATGGACGAGGTCCCCGAGTTGGTCGTCCTGGTTGCCACCGAACTCGCCACGAATGCCCTCAAGCATGGCATTCCGCCGACTATCGTCCGGTTACTGACCGTCGACGACTCGCTCATCCTCGACGTGGCCGACCACGACCTCAGCAGCATCCCCGAGCTGGCCGACACCCGCCCGATGGGGGCCGGGGGCCGGGGACTCCAGATCGCCATGGCCGTCTCGCTGAAGGTCGGCTGGTACGCCACCGACCGCACCAAGAACATCTGGGCGTCCTTCCCCCGCCGTTGAGCGGACGGGACGCGAAGCAACGGGGCCGATGATGCGCCTTCGCCCGCCCGGGACAGCGCAACATCGGCCCACCTGAGCCGATCAACGCCCGCCCGGAGGCCGGGTCAGCCGTCGGAGGGGATCGGGTCGTCGTACTCGCCGGCCGGGCCGGTGAGCAGGCTGCCGCCCACCATCGGCCAGGCGTTCGGGCGGCAGCCGTGCAGGCCGAGGGTCTGCTGCTGCATCACCGGCGCCGGCCCGCCCGCCGCCGGACACCGTTCGTGCCCCCGGCCCAGCCGGTGCCCCACCTCGTGGTTGAGCACGTACGCCCGGTAGGTGCCGAGGTCGCCCCGGAAGTCCGGCACGCCCCGGGCCCAGCGCGCCACGTTGACCACCACCCGGTCGCCGTTGCGGCAGGAGGTGTACCGGTCGGAGGTGTCCCCGCACAGCTCACCCCGGGTGACCGGGGTGGTCAGCAGCACGGTGAAGTCGGCCGGGGTGTCGCCGCCGACCCGTTGCAGCCGCCACCGGCCGTCGGCGGTCCAGCCCCGGCGGTCGGCGAGCACCACCGCCACCTCCCGACCGAACCGCTCCGGGTCGACGTCGTCGATGCCGCCCTCCACCGCCACCCGGTAGCGCAGCAGCTGCCCGCCGCGCCCGGCCACCGCACCCTGGGCGGTAGCCGTCCGCCAGGTGCCGGTCCCCCGCTGCGGATAACGCAGCGCC
>NZ_JACGMO010000209.1:0-6374 GCF_015354745.1 Micromonospora sp. S-DT3-3-22 | reverse complement strand
CCGACCCGGGCAGGCCCGCGCCGGCCGCCACCCGGGCGGCCAGTTCCCGTTCGCCGGCCGAGCCGGTCACCACCACCCGGTGCCCCCGGTCGGCCAGCCGCCGGGCCAGCGCGGCGAACCGGTCCGCCGGCCACCGCTTCGCCTCGACCTTGCTGCCCGGGTGCACCACGGTCACCCCGGCCGGCAGCCGGCCCGCAGGTGGCCGGTGCAACGCCAGGTCGGTGCGGTCGGCCGGGATGCCGTACCAGTCGAGCAGCCGGCACCAGCGGTCCACCTCGTGCTCGTCGTCGTCCCAGTCGGGGCCGTCGCGGTGCCCGGCGGACGGGCACCGGAAGGCCACCAGCCGGCCCGCGCCGGCCAGCATCCGGTGCGAACGCGGCCCGCGTCCGTGCAGGTTGACCGCCACCTCCGGCGGCGGCCCGGACCACGGCGGCGCGCCGGGCGACGACCGGCCGGCCGACGGGGGGACGGGCCAGGGCGGCGGGCCGAGGTCGTCGGTGGGCAGCAGCCGGTCGACCCCGCCGACCAGCTCGACCAGCGGGCCTAGCCAGGCCGGCGCGGCCAGCACCAGTTCCTCGCCCGGATGCCCGGCCCGCAGGGCACGCAGGGCGGGCACCGCCGTGGCCAGGTCACCGACGCCGAGCGCCCGCAGCACCAGGATCACGGGTACGAGGTCTCCTGCTCGGCGCAGACCACCAGTTCCCGCACGGCGCTGCCGGGCGGCTGGGACAGCGCGAACATGATCGCGGCGGCGGTGTCGGCCGGGTCGTTGAGTTTCGCGTCCGGCCCCGGCCGGTACTGCGGGTCGCGGTCGTCGAAGAAGGCGGTCCGCATGCCGCCGGGGATGAGCAGGGTCACCCCGACGCTGCCGGCCAGCTCGGCGGCGAGCGACCGGGTGAACCCGACCACGCCGAACTTCGCCGCGCAGTACGCGGTGGCGTCCCCGACCGCCTTGACGCCCAGGGTGGAGGCGACCGTGACGACGTTGCCCCTCGACGCCTCCAGGTAGGGCAGCGCGGCCCGGACCACCGCCACCGTGGCGAGCAGGTCCACCACGACGATCCGTTCCCAGGTGTCGCGGGGGACGTCGGCCAGCCTGCCCGGCACGTCCATGCCGGCGGCGGTCACCACCGCGTCCAGCCCGCCGACCCGCTCGGCCAGGTCCCGGGTGGCCTCCTCGGCGGCCCGGGTGTCGGCCAGGTCGCACTCGATCCACGGCACCCCGTCGTCGGGGGGTCGCCGGTCCAGCACCAGCGGTCGTCCGCCGGCCCGCGCGACGGCGGTGACCACGGCCGCGCCGAGGCCGCTCGACCCGCCGGTGACCAGGACGGCCGGACCGGCACCGGGTGGACTGCTGCTCATCGTGCTCCCTCCGTCGTCGGATGCGCCGGGCCCACCGGGGACCCGGCGCGTTCCGGCCGGCCGGTGCGTCGGCGTTCACCCCGGGCCGCCGCGATCATGTCGGTGGTGGAGCGCCCGTCCAGGTACGGCACCACCACGCTGTCCCCGCCCCACCGGCGCAGCAGCTCGCCCTCCGGCAGGGTCGGCTCGTCGTCGACGCCGGTGGCGTAGTCCCCGCCCTTGACCCAGATGTCGGGCCGCAGCCAGCCCAGGGTCGCGTGCGGGGTGGGCTCGTCGAAGACCACCACCGCGTCGACGCAGCTCAACGCCGCGAGCAGCCGGGCCCGGTCGCCCTGCGGGATCACCGGTCGGTCGGGGCCCTTGAGGCCGGTGACGCTGGTGTCGGAGTTCAGGCACACCACCAGGCAGTCGCCGAGCTGCCGGGCGGCCTGCAACGTCGCCACGTGCCCGGCGTGCAGCAGGTCGAAGCAGCCCCCGGTGGCGACCACGGTGCCGCCGGCCGCGCGGACCTCGGCCACCACCGCGCCCGCTGCGGCGGCCCCGATCCGTTCCCCGCCGCCGACCAGCACCGGCGGGCAGTCCCGCACCGGTACGGGCAGCGCGGCGGCCACCCCGCCGTCCGCCACGTACGCCGACGCCGCCCCGACGGCCGCCTGGACCGCCTCGGAGACCAGTGCGCCCCCGGCGAGCGCCACCGCGGCGGCCGAGGCGAACCGGTCCCCCGCCCCGCAGGTGTCCCCCTCGGCGCTGACCGGCGCGGAGACCATCAGCGGCGTCGCCCCGGCGGAGCAGAGCAGCGCGCCGTCGCCTCCGAGGGTCACCACCACCGCGCCGGCCCGCCAGCGTTCCCGCAGCCCCTGGCCGGCCCGGGCGGCGACCGCCAGCCGGGACCCGCCCGGCGGCACCTTGGCCAGTTCCCGGGCCTCCGGCTCGTTCGGGGTGACCAGCCGTACCCCCGGCACCGCGACCGGGCCCCGGGGGTGCGGGTCCCAGACCACCGGGGCGCGGGTCGCGGCCAGCGCCGCCCGCAGCGCCGGTTGTCGGGCCACCCCCCGGCCGTAGTCGCTGACCAGCACCGCGGACGCCCCGGCGAGCAGCCGCAGCACCGCCTCGCCGGGTGGGCCGGGTTCCCCCGCCGCGCCACCCCGGTCGTGGCGCAGCAGCACCCGGCCCCGGGCCCGCAGCCGGACCTTCTCCGGAGTCGCCCCGGCCAGCGGCAGCCCGTACACCTGCACCCCGGCGGCGGTGAGCAGGGAGCTGAGCCGGGCCGCCCCGGCGTCGTCGGCGAGCGCGGTCACCAGCGCCACCTCGGCACCTGCGGCGGCGGCGAAGACGGCGGCCAGGCCCGCCCCGCCGGGCCGGTCGGCGGCGGCCGTCTCGTCCAGCACCGGCACCGGCGAGTCGGGGCACAGCCGGTTCACCACCCCCTCGACGTCCCGGTCGAGCAGGGTGTCCCCGACCACCACCAGCGGGCCCCTCACGCCGGGTCCCCGCGCCGTCCGTCGGCCGCCGGGTCGACGACCACCTCCACCCCGGCCCGTACCGGCCCGCCGTCGGCCACCGGCGGGCCGGGCGGGTCGTCGGCCACCGGAACGTCCGCCGCCGGGTCCACGGGCCGGGCCGGCGACGCGGCGACCTCGGCGGCCGCCGCCTGGCCGGCCAGCGCGGTCAACGCCGTGGGCAGCGCCCGGTCGACGTACTCGCAGAGCACGTGGGTGGAGACCAGGTGCAGTTCCTGCACCACCTGGCTGTCCGGCGAGGCGACGCCGAGCGCCTCGTGGCAGGCGTCGGCGAGCGGGTTCGGCGTCGGGCCGGTGAACGCCCAGCAGCGCAGCCCGGCCTCCCGGGCGGCCGCCACGGCGGCGAGCAGGTTGCCGCTGGCCCCGCTGGTGGACATCAGCAGCAGGACGTCGCCGGGACGGCCGTGGGCCCGCACCTGGCGGGCGAAAACCTCGTCGTAGCCGTAGTCGTTGCCGATCGCGGTCAGCGCGGAGGTCTCGGCGTGCAGGGCGATCGCCGACAGCGGCCGGCGCTCGTCGCGCAGCCGGCCGACCAGTTCGGCGGTGAGGTGCTGGGCCTCGGCGGCGCTGCCCCCGTTGCCGGCGACCAGCAACCGCCCGCCGCCGACCAGGATGCCGGCCAGTTCGGTGCCCCAGCGGGCCAGCAACGGCTCCGCCGCACGGTACGGCAGCAGCGCCTCGGCCAGCAGGGTCAGGTGGGCGTCGAGCAGGCCGGCCCGCGCCGCCCGGGTCGAGGTCGTCATCAGGCGACCACCCGGCTCGGCCTGCGTACGGCGGCGACCTCGGCGTACACCTCGGTCAACCGGTCGGCGGCGGTGGCCCACGAGTAGCTGCGGCGGGCCCGCTGCAACGCGGCGGTGGCATAGCCGTAGCGGCGGGCCGGGTCGTCGATCAGGCCGGCCAGCGCGTCGCCCAGCGCCTGCGGGTCCCGGGCCGGCACCAGGTCACCGGTCACCCCGTCGACCACGGTGTCCCGGATGCCGCCGACCGCCGTGCCGACGACGGGCACCCCGCAGGCCATCGCCTCCAGCGGGGTCAGCCCGAACGGCTCGTACCAGGGGGCGGCGACCAGCACGTCGGCCGACCGGTACCAGCGGCCCATCTCCTCCCGGGGCACCGCCCCGACCAGCCGGACCCGGTCGGCGACCCCGCAGGTGCGGGCGAGCGCCCGCAGCCGCCGGGCGTACGGGTCGGTCTCCAGCAGCCCGGCGGGCGGCCCGCCGACGACCACGCACTCGGCGTCGGGCACCAGCGCCATCGCCCGGATCACCGTCTGGAAGCCCTTGCGTTCCACCAGCCGGCCGACGGTGAGCACCCGGGGCCGGTCGGCGTCGCGGTCGACGGCCGGGCCGAGCGGGGCGAAGGTGTCCAGGTTCACCCCGGACGGCACGACGGTCATCCGGGACCGGGGGACGCCGAGGCGGACCAGTTCCCCGACCTCGTCGCGGCACTGGGCGACGACCCGGTCGACGGCGCACCCCAGTTCCCGTTCGTAGCCGATCCGCCGGGCCGGGCTGGTGTCCTGCACCCCCTGGTGACGCCGCTTGACCGTGCCCAACGCGTGGTACGTCTGCACCACCGGCACCCCGGTCTGCCGGCCGGCGGCCAGCGCGGCCAGCCCGCTCATCCAGAAGTGCGCGTGCACCACCTCCGGCGTCCAGTCCCCGCCCCGCCAGCGGCCGGTGAGCCAGTGGCTGAACTCCTTCATGTGCGGCAGCAGGGCGTCCTTGGCGACCGGCTCGGCCGGGCCGGCGGGTACGTGCACCACCTCGTACCCGTCCGGGGCGCGGACGGCGACCGGCAGGTCGACGGCGTCGCGTCGGGTGTAGACCCGGACGTCGTGGCCGGCCGCCACCAGCGCGGCGGAGAGTTCCGCGACATGCGTGTTCTGCCCACCGGCGTCCTCACCGCCCAGCACGGCGAGCGGGCTGGCGTGCTCGGAGATCATCGCGATGCGCATACTTCCTCCTCCAGCAGGCGGTCCCAGTCGGCGAGGAAACGGTCCAGGCTGTAACGGCCCAGCGCGGCGGTACGCGCCCCGGCACCCGCGCGACGCGCCTCGGCGGGGTCGGCGACGAACCGGGCGGCGGCGGCCAGCAGGGTGTCGATCCGGGTGGACAGCGCCCCCGCCCCTGGCGGCACCGCCTCCACGGCCTCGGTGGTGGCCAGCGCGACCACGGGCATGCCGATCGTCATGGCCTCGATCAGGCTCAACCCCAGCGAGGTCCACCGGCACAGGTGCAGATAGGCCCGCCGGCGGGCCAGCTCGGCGTGCATCCGGTGCTGCGGGACGTCGTCGTGGCTGGTCAACCGGTCGGCCGGCAGTCCGAGGTGGTCGGCGAGCCCGGCCACCTTCATGCCGTAGACGTCCAGCGGGGCGATCCCGGCGAACCGGGCGAGCAGGTCGGTGCCGGTGATCCGCCCCCGGCGTACCGGCTCGTTGATCACCACGGCGAGCCGGTCCAGCTCACCGGTCCAGGTCACCGCTGGCGGGACCACGCCGTGTTCGACGACGGCGGTGCGGGTGGTCCCGTTGTCCCAGAACAGCTCGTTGAAGTGGGTGACGTGGGTGAGCAGCAGATCGTCCCGGTCGGCCATCGGGTGCCGGGTGTTCGGCACGTCGCCCTTCGGGGCGTTGTGCTCCACGTAGACCGCCGGCACCGCCCGGCCGAGCCACTGTCTGGCCAGGTCGTACTCCTCGGGGCGTTGCAGCAGCACCACGTCGACATCGGCGTGGCGCAACTGCTGCGGGGTCACCTCGACGGCGCTGTCCGGCCACGGGTAGGTGCGTGCCCGGCCCAGCCCGTACGGGCCCCGGTCGGGGGTGACCGGCACCAGGTAGCGGTGCTTGCCGTGCACGAAGGACGTGGTCCAGGAGCCGTGCACGTGCCAGAGCAGGATGTTCATCGCCGGCTCCCCCGCCCGGCCGGCACCGGCGTCACCCCGACCGCGCCGACGGGCGGCGGCACGTCGGCGGGGACGCCCAGCAGGCGTACCGCGTCGAGGACCCGACCCGGTTCGACGGCCGACAGGCAGGGGTGGCCGGGCACCGGGCAGACCGTGGCCCGGGTGTCCCGGCAGGGGGCGGCGGCGTCGCCCAGCCGGACCGTCGGCACCCGGTAGGGCCCCCACTGTCCGTAGGGGACGGTGGGGGCGAACAGGCTGACCACCGGCACGCCCAGCGCGGCGGCCAGGTGCGCCGGCCCGGTGTTGCCGACCACCAGCGCGCCGGCGTGGGCGAGCACGGCGGCCAGGTCGGCGAGGCCGGTCCGGCCGCCCAGGTCGATGCCGGTGTCACCGGCCACCCGGGCGGTCAGCGCCGTCTCGTCGGGTCCGCCGGTGACCGCGACCCGGTGGCCGGCGGCGGTGAGCGTCCGCACGATCCGGGCCGCCAGGTCGGGCGGCACGGCCCGGCTCGGCACCGCCGAACCGGGGTGCAGCACCAGGTAGCCGGGGTCGCCGAGCCCGGCCGGCGTCGGCGGCACCCGGTCG
>NZ_JACGMO010000208.1:0-6584 GCF_015354745.1 Micromonospora sp. S-DT3-3-22 | reverse complement strand
CCAGGGCGTGCTGCGCGCCCATCGACGACCGGCGGCGGCCCACCTGCACCGGCCGTGGGTCGCGGTTGTGGGCCAGCGCGTGCAGGTGCCGGCCCGCGCCCGCGCCGAGCAGCGACTCCAGGGCCGGGACGTCGAGGCGGGCGACCTGGCCGACGGTGTGGACGCCCCGGGCGCGCAGCTTCGCCGCGGTGACCGGGCCGACGCCCCAGAGCCGTTCCACCGGCAGCGGGTGCAGGAACGCCAGCTCGCCGTCGGGCGGCACCTCCAGCAGTCCGTCCGGCTTGGCCACCCCGCTGGCGACCTTGGCGAGGAACTTCGTCCGGGCCACCCCGACGGTGATCGGCAGCCCGACCTGGTCGCGGACCGTCCGGCGCAGCCGGGTGGCGATCTGCGCGGGTGACCCGCAGAGCCGGCGCAACCCACCCACGTCGAGGAACGCCTCGTCGATGGAGAGCCCCTCCACCCAGGGGGTGGTGTCCCGGAAGATGGCGAACACGGCCCGGCTCGCCGCCGTGTACGCCGCCATCCTCGGCGGCACCACGATCGCCTGAGGGCAGAGCCGTCGGGCCTGCCGGCCGCCCATCGCGCTCTGTACGCCGTACGCCTTGGCCTCGTAGCTGGCCGCGAGGACCACCCCGCCGCCGACGATCACCGGCCGGCCGCGCAGGCGGGGGTCGTCCCGCTGCTCGACCGAGGCGTAGAAGGCGTCCAGGTCGGCGTGCAGGATGCTGGCTCCGGTCGACACCGACCCATGTTCGCACACATGTTCGATTACGTGTGCTGAGCTGGCGAAATCTGGTCAGCCCTGGGCGGTGGCCGAGGGGAGGGCGCTGCCGCCCCGGGGCGCCTCGCCAGCCATCAGCCGGGCGATCGCGGCCCGGTCGGCGGCCGACGGCAGCCCCCAGTGCGGCTGGTAGCCGTAGACCTCCCGCAGCGGCCGGGCCGAGGTCCGGCCGTCGAGGATCTCGACGGCGTCGGTGTCGATCAGCCCCGGATGCTCGACGCCGCACGCCTCGGCCACCTTGACCAGGTCGCGGCGCAGCGTGCCGATGTAGTTCGCCGCCCGCACCGACTTGCGGACCGGGTCCAGGCCCCGGGCCAGCCAGGCGTTCTGGGTGGCCACGCCGGTGGGGCAGGTGTCGGTGTGGCACTTCTGCGCCTGGATGCAGCCGATCGCCAGCATCGCCTCCCGGCCCACGTTGACCAGGTCGCAGCCGAGCGCGAAGGCCACCACCGCGTTGTCCGGCAGGCCCAGCTTGCCCGCGCCGACGAAGACGGTCTGTTCGTGCAGCCCCCGCTCGGCGAAGGTCCGGTAGACCCGGGCGAAGCCGTGCTGGAACGGCAGCGACACCGAGTCGGTGAAGATCAGCGGTGCGGCCCCGGTGCCGCCCTCGCCGCCGTCGACGGTGACGAAGTCGACGCCCCGGCCGGTGTCGCGCATCAGCGTGGTCAGCTCCTCCCAGAACCCCAGGTCGCCGACGGCGGACTTGATGCCGACCGGCAGTCCGGTCTCGGCGGCCAGCAGCTCCACCCAGTCCAGCAGGCTGTCGCAGTCGGAGAACTCGGCGTGCCGCGACGGGCTCACGCAGTCCTGCCCGGGGGTGATGCCCCGGGTGGCGGCGATCTCGGCGGACACCTTCGCCCCGGGCAGCAGCCCGCCCAGGCTGGGCTTCGCGCCCTGGCTGAGCTTGATCTCCAGGGCCCGCACCGGTGCTCCGGCGACCAGGTCGCGCAGCCGGACGAGGTCGAACCGGCCCTGGGCGTCCCGGCAGCCGAAGTACGCCGTACCGAGCTGGAAGACCAGCTCGCCGCCGTGGCGGTGGTACGGCGACAGCCCGCCCTCGCCGGTGTTCTGCAGGCAGCCGGCCAGCGCCGCCCCCTGGTTGAGGGCGGACACCGCGTTGCCGGACAGCGAGCCGAAGCTCATCCCGGAGATGTTGACCACCGACCCGGGGCGGAACGCCGTGGCCCGTCCGCGTGGCCCACCGAGCACCTTGGCCGCCGGCAGCCGTACGTCGTGCCCGGCCCTCGGGTGCGACGGCGGGACGGTCGGGGCGAACGTGCGGTGCTTGATGATCGGGTAGCCGGGGCTGCGTTCGATGTCGTTGTCGGTGCCGAACCCGAAGTAGTTGTTCTCCTGCTTGGCCGAGGCGTAGATCCACCGCCGCTGGTCCCGGGTGAACGGCCGTTCCTCGTCGTTGCCGGCGACGATGTACTGCCGCAGCTCCGGGCCGATCGCCTCCAGCAGGTACCGGGCCCGTCCGACGAGCGGGAAGTTGCGCAGCAGCGCATGGTCTCGTTGGAGGACGTCCCGGGCGGCGAGGCCGGCGACGGCGGCGGCGATCACGGGTACGGTGCGGCGGGCCCACGTCATGCCGGCCACACTCCCCGTTGCCGCCGCCGTCCAAACAGCCTGGCCGTGTGGCGCGGGTCAGTGCCGCAGCGACTGCCGCACGACGCCGCCGACCAGGGCGCACCAGGTGCCGGTGGAGACCCTGCCGGTGCGGGGCAGGCCGTGCAGCGCCTGGAGGTCCTGCACGGCGCGGCGGGTGGCCGGGTCGTAGCTGCCGGTGACGGTGACCTCGGCGTAGCCCTTCCAGTTCAGGATGAACTGCACCGCCTGCACGGGCAGGCCGGTGGCGTCGCGGTCCAGTTCGGGCGCGAGGGTCTCCCAGGTGGGGGCGGTCAGGGTGGCGTCGACGTCGACCGGGATGCCGTTGCGGGCCTGCCAGTCGCCGACCGCGGCGACGGTGGCGGCGTCGAACGTGCCGCTCGGGGTGACCGGGTAGCCCCGGTGGGCCAGCAGGTACTGGGCGACCTGGACGCCGGGGGCGTTGACGAAGCGCCACAGGTCGGGCCAGCGGCGGGCCGGCACGTCGACCAGTCGGGTGCCGAGCCGGCGGAACACCTCCCGGCGCACCTCGGGGAACAGGCGGTAGAACTGCGCGCCGGGGCACTGGGTGACGCGGAAGTCCCAGTGGCCGAAGATGTCGTGGGCGTGCAGGCCGTACTGCCGGCAGATGGTGGTGCAGAGCCGGACCAGGGAGTCGAGCAGTGCCCGTGGCGGGGTGTCGGTGACGTAGGTGCCCTCGTTCTCGATGCCGATGGCCCGGCCGTTCTCGCCGGGGCAGTGCGCCGAGACCATCTGCCGGTCGCCGGCGCGCAGCCGCTCCAGGCTGCCGTGCCGTCCCTCCAGGACGTACCCGCCCCGGCTGACGGTGAAGTGCTGGCCGGTGTCGGACCAGCCGTTGCCGTCCATGTGCAGATCCTGGCAGTCGTGGGCCAGCTTGACGGCCTGTTCCCGGGAGTGGTCGGTGACGTTCGGGAAGGCCATGTGGTGCACGATGATCTTGTTGGTGGGGATGGTGCTGACCGACAGCGGGTCGGCCGGCGGGCGGGCTTCCCATTCGTCGCAGCCGATGATCCAGTCCAGGTCCGCGCCGGGGAGGGCGGCCCGGGCGGCGTCCGGCAGCGCCAGGTCGGACCCGACGACCGCGACGGTGGCCGCGCCGAGGCCGGCCCGCAGCAGCGTACGACGGTCGAGGGCGGGGCGTACGACGGACATGGCATCTCCTCGGCGGCCGGCGGCGGCACTGGCGACGAACGTGAAAACTAGCTCCAACGATTCCGCGTGAGATGGAGGATATTGTCACGTCGGTGGTCGGCGCTAGAGGGCGTCGTCGATCGATTCTGCCCGTCTTCGCGGCGTGCCGGGCAGAACCGTCCGAATCTCCTGCCGTCGGTGCGGTGGTTCCGGGCCGGCCGCTCAGCCGGCGGTGGCGAAGCCGTCCAGGGCGGCCAGCAGGTGCCGCCGGGTCTCCACCGTGCCGAAGTGTCCCGCCCCCTCGACCACGTGCAGGCGCGAATCCGGCCAGGCCCGGTGCAGCTCCCAGGCAGTGACCAGCGGACTGCCCAGGTCGACCCGGCCGTGGATCAGCACCCCCGGGATGCCGGCGAGCCGGTCGGCCCGCCGGATCAGCTCACCCTCGGCCAGCCAGGCCCCCTGGGAGAAGTAGTGCGCGCAGATCCGCACCATCGCGGTCCGCTCGGCCGACGGGCGGTCGCCGTACGGGTTGCCCACCCCCTCGGCGGAGACCACCGCGTCCTCCCAGGCGCACCAGTCCCGCACCGCCCGCTCGCGGACCTCCGGGTCGGGGCCCTCCACCAGCCGGGCGTACGCGCCGACCACGTCGTCGTGCGGGCCGACGCCGGCACCGGCGAGGAACCGTTCCCACTCGCGGGGGAAGTACCTGCCGACACCCCGGTAGAGCCAGTCGACCTCCGACCGGCGGGTGGTGGTGACCGCCCCGATCACGATCGCCGACACCCGCTGCGGGTGCCGCTGCGCGTACGCCAGCAGCAGCGTCGAGCCCCACGAGCCGCCGTAGAGCAGCCACCGGTCGACGCCCAGGTGCTCGCGCAGCCGCTCCATGTCGGCGACCAGGTGGGCGGTCGTGTTGTGCCGCAGGTCGGTGGCCGGGTCGGCGGCGTGCGGCGTGCTGCGTCCGCAGTTGCGCTGGTCGAACAGGACCACCCGGTAGCGGGCCGGGTCGAAGTACCGTCGGGCCCACGGGCCGCAGCCTGAGCCGGGTCCACCGTGGACGACCAGCGCCGGCCGGCCGGCCGGGTTGCCGCACACCTCCCAGTAGACCTCGTTGCCGTCGCCGACGTCGAGCATGCCCCGGTCGTACGGCTCGATCGGCGGGTACCGCTCGTCCATCGGTGGGCCTCCCCGGGGTGTGAGATACAACAGCGCTGTTACATTACGGCATGCCCGACGAACCGTCCGACCCCGCGCTGCTCGGCACCCGGCTGCGGCACCTGCTGGAGCTGCTCGACGGCGACGTCGCCGCCGTCTACACCGACCTCGGGCTGCCCGGCTTCCGCCCCCGCTACACCCCGGTGCTGATCGCGCTGGACCGGCTCGGCCCGGCGTCGATCCGTACCCTGGCCCAGGCGACCGGGGTGACCCACTCCGCGGCCAGCCAGACCGTCGCCCGGATGGCGGCCGACGGGCTGGTCACCCTCGCCCCCGGCGCCGACGCCCGGCACCGCGTCGTCACCCCCACCGACCGGGCCCGGGACCTGCTGCCCGTCCTGCACGCCGAGTACGCCGCCACCGCCACCGCCGCCCGCCGGTTCGAGGCGGAGCTGGCGTACCCGCTGAGCCGCCTCGTCGACGAGGCCCTGGCCGCGCTGCGGCGGCGGTCGATGCGGCAACGCGTCGCCGACGTCGCCCCGCAGCTCGCCGGCCCGACCGGCCACGACCCGGGCGACCGGCCGGCGACCCCGACCGGTGACCGGAACTAATCTCCGCAGCCGGACGTCCGGAGGCGAGGAAACAACCGTTGCGCCGATGGACCGCAGCTCGCCCCGGGTAAGAATGATCAGTGTGGCCCTGACCTGTGACCAGTCCCCGCGGACCGGAAAGGCCGGCGGGTGACCGGCGACTGGCGGTTGTCCGGCTACACCCCGGTACGGCAGCTCGGCACGGGCACGTCCGGCCGGGTGCTGCTCGCCACCCACGACGCCACCGGCACCCCGGTCGCCATCCGCTACCTCACCCCGTCCCTCGGCGACGACCCCGCCTTCCGGCTGGCCTTCCGGGAGCAGGCGCGGCTGCTGGTCGACGTGGACGACCCGCACGTCTGCCGGCTCTTCGAGTACGCCGAGTCGCACTCCGCCGCCGCGATCGTCGCCGAACTGGTCAACGGGGTGGCGCTGCGCCACCTGCTGCGCGCGCACGGCCCGGTCCCGCCGGAGGCCGCGCTCTGCGTCCTCAAGGGTTCGCTCGCCGGGCTCGCCGCCGCGCACGCCCGGGGCGTCGTGCACGGCGACCACCGGCCGGAGAACGTCCTCGTCACCCCGGACGGGCGGTGCAAACTCACCGACCTCGCCATCGTCCTGCCCACCGGCACCGGCCGCCGGCTGGCCCCCGAACAGTGGACCGGGGCCCCCGCCGAGCCGGCCGGCGACATCTACGCCGCCACCGCCACGTTCGTCGAGTGCCTCACCGGGCGACCCCCCTACGACGGGCGGGACCCGGCGACCCTGCGCGCCCAGCACAGCGCCGCGCCGGTCCCGGACGCCCCGACCCCGGCGACCGTGCACGACCTGCTCCGGCACGGCCTGGCCTGGTGCCCCGCCGACCGTACCCAGCCCGCCGAGATCTTCCTCACCGAGCTGGAACACACCGCCGCCCGTTCGTACGGCGGGGACTGGGAGGAGCGCGGCCGGCGTCAGCTCGCCCAGCGCGTCGCGCTGCTCGCCGCGTCCCTCCCGCTGCCCGACGGGGCGCCCGGAGCCGGCGATCCCGCCGACGTCCCCGACGCCGGGCCCCACCCGGCCCACCGGCGCGGCGGCCTGCGTAGCGTCCTGGTCGGGGTGGGCCTGACCGCCACCCTGCTGGTCGGCGTCGTCGCGCTGGGCGTCGCCGCCCGCCGGTCCGGTCCGCTCACCCTCGCCGACGGGGCCGCCGGGCCGGGAGCGACCGCCGCCGCCACCCGCAGCCCCGCGCCGCTGGCCGCCGCGCCGGCCATCACCGTCGTTCCGGCGGAGCCGAGCCCCACCCCCACCCCGGCGGC
>NZ_JACGMO010000207.1:0-7001 GCF_015354745.1 Micromonospora sp. S-DT3-3-22 | reverse complement strand
CCGGCAGCGGGGCCTCGCCGGCCGGCGGCACGGCGGGGGTGGCCGGGCCGGCGGCGAGGACCGGCTGGGCGCCGGACGGGCTCGGGTCACCGGGCACGACCAGCTCCGACGGGATCAGCACCACGGCGGTCGTACCCCCGTAGGCGGACTCCTTGAGCTGCACCTTCACCCCGTGCCGCTCGGTCAGCCGGCTCACCACGTACAGGCCGAGGCGGGCGGCGTCGGCCAGGTTCAACTCGGAACGGTCGCCGATCCGGCGGTTCGCCGCGGCCAACTCCTCCCCGGTCAGCCCCAGGCCACGGTCCTCGATCTCGATGGCGTACCCGGCGGTCACCAGTTGACCCCGCACCTCCACCGTGGTGGTCGGCGGCGAGAAGGACAGTCCGTTCTCGATCAGCTCGGCGAGCAGGTGGATCACGTCACCGACCGCCCGGCCGGCGAGCGCGACCGGCCCGAGCGGCAGCACGTCCACCCGGGTGTAGTCCTCGACCTCGGCGACCGCGCCGCGCACCACGTCCACCATGGGCACGTTGCGCCGCCAGGCCCGGCCCGGGGTGGCCCCGGAGAGCACGATCAGGTTCTCCGCGTTGCGCCGCATCCGGGTGGCTAGATGGTCCACCCGGAACAGGTCCTCCAGCTCCTCGGCATCGTGTTCGCGCCGTTCCATCGCGTCGAGCAGGGTGAGCTGGCGGTGCACCAGCGCCTGGGTCCGCCGGGCCAGGCTGAGGAACACCCCGCGGACGTTGCGACGCAGCTCGGCCTGCTCCACCGCCGTCCGGACGGCGGTTTCCTGCACGGCGTTGAACGCCCGCCCGAGCTGGCCGATCTCGTCGTCGCCGAAGTCCAGGGGTGGGGCCTCGCGGGCCACGTCGACGTCCTCGCCACGACCGAGCCGGTCCACCACACCGGGCAGCCGCTCGTGGGCCAGCAGCAGCGCGGCGTCCCGCAGCCGGGCCAACTGGCGGACCAGGTGCCGGGCGGTGCTGATCGACACCACGATGGAGGCGACCACGGCGATCAGGCCGAGACCGGCGGCGAGCACCAGCCGGACGATGACGCCCACCGCGACCGGGGTGGCCCGGTCGATCAGCGCGTCGCCGATGGTCACCCCGAAGTCCACCTGGGCCTGCATCGCCGGCCCGACGGTCGACTGCCACTCCTGTGCGGTCAACGGCAGGGTGGCCCCCGACCGGGACTGCTGGATCACCCGGTCCTCCAGGACCCGGAACCGGGCCACCGCGTCGGAGCCGGCGAGCTGGTCGTAGCGGACCCGGTCGGCCGGGGACAGCTCACCGGCCGCCTCCGCGGTCTGGTAGCGCTGCGCACCGACCAGTTGGGCGAAGCGGGCGTACTCGTCGCCGGTCATCCGGCCCGCCGCGAGCACCCCGGTGATCAGGGCGTCCTGCTGGGAGATCAGCTCCCGTACCTGGTATAGGTCGACCAGGGTCTCACTCTCGGCGGCGATCCGCGGGTCGTCGAGCTGGCCGAGCGAGCCGTACATCCGCAGCACCGCGGCGAGGATGGCGGTGTACGCGGCCGACGCCTCGGCCCGGTTCACCCCGGCGTCGCGCACCGACTCCCGGACGCCGGTGAGACCACTGAGCCCGGTCAGCACCTCGTCCACCCGGCGGCGGGTGTCCGCCCCGGTGGCCAGTTCGGCCTGCCAGCTGCCCACCGACGTGCCGAAGTCGTCCGACACCAGGTCGGTGCGCTGCCACTGGGCGGTCAGCGCGTCGAGTTGCGACTGGCCGCGTTCGCCCAGGTAGGCGTTGGCGAGCCGACGTTCGTCCTGCAACGCGGTGAGCAGCGACTGGCCCGGGTCGGCCACCCGGCTGTTGAGCGTCTGGACGAACAGCAGGGTGAAGCCGTCCTGGACGGTCACCCAGGCCGCGAAGGACCAGAGCGCGACGAGCGAGGTGAGCAGGGCGACGATTTTGGTACGCAGACGCGTGCTGCCGGAACCCATCACACCGCCCCCGGGCCGGACCGTGGCCGCCGGACGCCCGACGCGTCACGACACACCTGAACCCGGCGCACGCTAGCAGTCGGCACCACCATCACTCAAGCCATGCTGATCATGGAGGCGGGGTCGGTGCCGCAGGTCGGAGGCGATGGTGACCACCATGGATGGTACCGGCCCGACGGTGTCGACGGGCACGACGGCGGGCCGGACGGGACCGTCGCCGGCCGGCCGACCCCGATCGCGGGCGCGGCCGAGCCCGCTGTGCCAGGCTCAGGGGCATGGACGACAAGAGCATCCTGCACCGGATCTCGGAACTGGTCGACGAGGAGCACCGGCTCCGGTCGGCGGCCCAGACCCACGAATCCGGCACCGACGACGAGGCCAAGGAACAACTGCGCGCGCTGGAGGAGTCCCTGGACCAGTGCTGGGACCTGCTGCGTCGCCGCCGGGCGGCCCGGGAGGCGCACGGCGACCCGGAGGCACAGGGCGCCCGACCGGTGTCGGAGGTCGAGCGTTACCTCCAGTGAACGCCCGACGCCCCGGACGGCCGGCGGCCGTCCGGGGCGTCGCCGCGTCAGCGCACCCCCGCCTCCCGCAGCAGCAGGCCGGTGAGGGCGGCCGGGTCGGTGTCGGCGGCGGGCAGCCCCCGGGCGGTGAACCAGGTGGCCACCACCCGCACGTCGCGGGCCAGGAACTCCGGCCCCTGCGGGTTGGCGACCACGTCGACCACCTGCGGAAGGTCGATCATGACGAGCCGTCCCGCGTGCACCAGCAGGTTGTACGGCGACAGGTCGCCGTGGGCGTAGCCGGCCCGGGCCAGCACCACCAGGGCGTCCACCAGTTGTTCCCAGAGGGAGCGCAGCTCCGCCGGGTCGGGGCGGAGCTGGGCCAGCCGGGGCGCGGCGGTCCCCTCGTCGGGGTCGCCGACGAACTCCAGCATCAGCTCGGTGCCGAGCAGTTGCACCGGGTACGGCACGGCGATCCGCCCGGACTCCGCCCCGATCTCCCAGAGCCGGGACAGCGCGGTGAACTCGGCCGCCGCCCACTGACCGGCGATCATCTGCCGGCCGAACGCCGTCCGGCCGGCCATCGCCCGGTTCTCCCGGGACCGGCGCACCCGGCGTCCCTCCAGGTAGCCGGCGTCGCGGTGGAAGAGCCGGTGCTGGGCGTCGCGGTACCGCTTGACCGCCAGCAGGCAGGACCGGTCGGTGTCGGGCACCGCCCGGCGGACGAGGTGGACGTCCGCCTCCTTGCCGGTCTTGAGCACGCCGAGGTCGGTGTCCCGGGCGGCCAGCTCGGTGACCAGCCACCGCGGGTGCGGTTCGGGTCCGTGCACGGCCTGGTCCCAGGAGGACCAGTCGTCCTCCGGTTCGGGCTCGGGTTCGTCCTCGGGTGCGGTACGGGCCGGCTGCCGGCCGTACGTCAGGAAGGGTGTCTCGTCGTCGTCGAAGCGGCTCCTGCCGCGGCCACGGCGCTGCGGCGCCGGGAGGTCGTGTTCGCGCACGGTGCTGGTGATCCCTTGGTCGAGGCTGATGGAGGCAGGTGGTACGACCCTGCGAAGACGGCCATGACCGACCTCCCTTCCTCGACCGGGCCCCGCCCGGCTGCGCGTGCGCGCCGGCCCATGCTGGCCGACGCCCCGACCGGGGCACAACCGATTTACCCGCCGGCGAGCACCACCGAGACCGCCGCGATCAACGAGTCGACGGTGCGGGTCGGGGCGAACCGGTCGTCGGTCCAGCTCCGGCCCCGGTGCAGCCAGACGCTGGGCAGGCCGACCGCGGCGGCCCCGCCGATGTCGGCCTCCGGGCTGTCCCCCACCACCCACGCCCCGCGCAGCGGCAGCCGGGCCCGCTGGGCGGCCAGCGCGAAGATCCGGGGGTTGGGTTTGCTCACGCCGGCCTCCTCGGAGATCACCCAGTCGGCGATGTAGCGGTCCAGGCCGGTCTGCCGGATCTTGGCGTCCTCCAGCCGGACCGAGCCGTTGGTGACCACCACCGGCAGCCACCCGGCGTCGTCGGCGATCCGCAGCGCGCAGGCGACCAGCGGGTCCAGCCGGGTGTAGCCGACCACCCCGTCGTGCAGTTCCTCGACCAGGTCGATGGAGGGGATGCGCAGCGCGTACCGGTCCCGGATGGCGTCGGCGATGTCCCACCGGTCGGTCAGGCCGTCGGCGTCGATGGACAGCAGCCAGTCGATGTCGGTGGCCGGCGCGCCGATCTCGGCCAGGAAACCCTCGGCCCAGGCGCGGAACGGCCCGGCCCGGTCGAGCAGGGTGTTGTCCAGGTCGAGCAGGAGCAACGGCACTGAGGCACCTTACGGGAGAGGGGACCGCCGCCGACAGGGTCGAGCCGCCCGTCGTCGACCGTCGGGCAGCCGGGGTCGGGCGGGGGCGGTGCACGGGTGGGGGGAGGTGACCGGGGCTGTCGCCACCGGCCGATCCTAACCGGACGCGCGTCCGGCAGGCCGAGGTGACGGCCAATAGCAAGCCGTACGTACGGTTTGCCTTGCGCAGGGTCACCTGCGACGATCAACCCGTGCCCAGAGTAAGTCAGGACCAGCTCGACGCGCGCCGCCAGGAGATCCTCGGCGCGGCCCGGGCCTGTTTCGCCCGGCACGGCTACGAGGGAGCCACCGTACGCCGGCTGGAGGAGGCGACCGGGCTGTCCCGGGGGGCCATCTTCCACCACTTCCGCGACAAGGACTCGCTCTTCCTCGCCGTCGCCGAGGACGACGCCGCCGTGATGGTCTCCACGGTGGCCCGCAACGGCCTCGTCCAGGTGATGCGGGACCTGCTCGCCCGCGCGGTCTCCCCGGACACCACCGGCTGGCTGGGCAGCCAACTGGAGGTGTCCCGCCGGCTGCGCACCGACCCGGCCTTCGCCCGCCGGTGGGCGCAACGGTCGGCCGCCATCGCCGAGGCGACCCGGGACCGGCTCGTCCGGCAACGCGAGGCCGGGGTGCTCCGCGAGGACATCGACATCGACGTGCTGGCCCAGTTCCTGGAGCTGGCGTACGACGGGCTGGTGCTGCACCTGGCGATGGGCCGGCCCGCCGGCGATCTCGGGCCGGTGCTGGACCTGGTCGAGGAGGCCGTCCGCCGCCGCTGACCCCACCCGGGGCGGGGCAGGTCTCGGCTCGGTAACTCGCCCACCGCCGCCGTGCCGGCGTGGCGGGGCTGTCCCACAATGGGGCCGCGATCCCCCTCGCGCGACAGGAGCAGCCCATGAACACCCTTGCCGCACCGGGCGACACCTGGGGCATCCCCGGCCCGCTCTTCCTGAAGCTGTACCTGCTGGTCGCCGTCGTCGCCGTGGTCGGCGTGCTGGTGCACCGACGGCGCACGGCCGCCGGCCCGGACGCGGTCGGCGCCGACCAGCTCGGCCCGCAGCAGGTGGCCTACCTCAACGGTGGCGACCAGCTCGCCGTCTGGGCGGCGCTGGGTGGCCTGCGCGGCGCCGGTGCGATCGACGTCCAACCGGACCGCCGGTTGATCGCCACCGGGTCGACGCCCAGCGGGGTCACCCCGCTCGACCACGCGATCCGGCACGCCGCCCGCCAGCCGGTAGCCGCCCGGGAGCTGCGCCGCGACGCCGGGGTGGGCCGCGCCCTGGAGCAGCTGCGGCAGGGGTTGGAGCAGCGCGGCCTGCTGATCGACGCCGACGGGGTACGGGCCCTGCGGCGCGGGCGGAACCTGCTGCTGGTGCTGCTGGCCCTCGGCGTGGTGCGACTGGTCGCCGGCCTGGTCAACGGCCGGCCGGTCGGCTGGCTGCTGCTCGCCCTGGCCGGGCTCGGGGTGGCGTTCGCCCTGGTGGCCCGTACGCCCCGACGGACCAGGACGGCGAACGTGATGATGCGTCGCCTGCGCAGCAGCAACCACCACCTCGCCCCCGACTCCGCCCCGGCCTACGCGACCTACGGTCCGGCCGGCGCGGCGATGGGGGTGGCCCTGTTCGGCACCGTCTCCCTCTACGCCCTCGACCCCGGCTTCGCCGCGCAGGCGGAGATCCAGCGGCAGGCGTTGAACGCCAGCAGTGGCAGCGGCTACAGCGGTTCCTCGGGTGTCACGTGCGGCGGCAGCACCTCGTCGGGCGACAGCGGCTCGTCGTGCGGTGGCGGCAGCTCCTGCGGCGGCGGAGGAGGATGCGGCGGCGGAGGGTGCGGCGGATGACCCGGCCGCAGGGGGTGGGCATCGGCTGGCGGCCGGAGATCGCCGGTTTCGTCGCCGCGCTGCCCGGCCTGCGCTTCGTCGAGGTGGTGGCGGAGTCGCTCGCCCCCGGCGGCCCCCTCCCGCCGGGGCTGGCCGCGCTGCGGGAGCGCGATGTCACCGTCGTACCGCACGGGGTGCGGCTCTCCCTCGGCGGCGCGGAGCCGGTCGACCCGGCCCGGGTGACGCACCTGGCCCGGGTGGCCGAACTGGTCGACGCGCCCCTGGTCAGCGAGCACGTCGCGTTCGTCCGGGCCGGCGGGCTGGAGGCCGGGCACCTGCTGCCGCTGCCACGCACCCGGGAGGCGGTGGCGGCGGTGGTGGCGAACGTCCGGCGGGCCCGGGCGGAGCTGCCGGTGCCGCTGGCGTTGGAGCCGATCGCCGCGCTGTTCGACTGGCCCGACGACGAGCTGGACGAGGCGGACTTCCTCACCGAGATCCTCAACGCCACCGACGCGGAACTGCTGCTCGACGTGGCCAACGTCTACGCCAACGCCCGCAACCGGGGCCAGGACCCGCAGGCCCTGCTGGACCGGCTGCCGCTGGACCGGATCGCCTACGTGCACGTGGCCGGCGGGGCCGAGCACGGCGGGCTTTACCACGACACGCACACCGATCCGGTGCCCACCGAGGTGCTGGAGCTGGTCGGCGCGCTGTGCGCCCGCCGCAGGCCGCCCGCGCTGCTGCTGGAACGCGACGGCCACTACCCGCCCGCCGACGTGCTGCGGGCCGAACTGGACGCCATAGCCAGCGCCGCCGGCCACCCGGCCGTCACGTGAGCGCCACGCACGCCGCCGAGCCGGCCCCGCCGCCCGGCAGATCGGAAGAGCA
>NZ_JACGMO010000206.1:0-7166 GCF_015354745.1 Micromonospora sp. S-DT3-3-22 | reverse complement strand
CCCGGTGGCGGTCCCGCCGAGCACCTGCGGCCCGGTCACCCCCGCTCCGACCGCCCCGCCGTCGCCGGGCAGCACCAGCCCGGCCAGGCCGGCGTAGCCGGTCGCGGCGACACCCAGCAGCACGCCGAACCCCCGCCCGGTGGCGGCCCGGACCACGGCGGCCCCGCCGCCCAGCGCCACCACCGCCACCGCCAGCGCCGCCACCGCCCGCAGCGGCACCGGGCCGGGCAGCGCCAGGGCCACCAGCCCGACGGCGAACAGCAGACCGGCCAGCCCCAGCACCACCGGGCGGACCAGTTCGGGACGCCACCGGCCGGGACGGTCCCGCACCCCGGTCGCCATCCCGTCGACGAGGTCGTCGAAGTCGACCTCGGGCAGCTGGTCGGCGCGCGGACGCAGATACACCAGGTCGCCGTCGTGCAGGTCGAGCGCGGCGACGCTGCTCTCCTCGTCCAGCGGGGCCGAGCCGGCACGTTGCAGCACCCAGCCGCCGTGCCGCAGCCCGGTGTCGGCCAACCCGTCCCCGAGGTGGTGCAGCAGCGCCGGCAACAGGTCGGCGACGACCACCCCGACCGGCACGGCGACCTCGATCTGCCGGCTCGGTCCGCGGACGACCAGCCGGCACATCTGCTCGGTCTCGGTGCCTGTCACGGCCCCTTCAACGGAACGGCCCGGAGAACGTTCAACGACCGATCGGAATTTTCTTCCCCCGCCGGCACGCCCCCGGCCGGAAACCGGGATCGACCCGGATCGGCCCGTGCTCCGTTGTGGAGGGGGGCCGACGGCCCGGGTGGAGGGAGACGAGCATGGGGACGGTGCTGTTCCGGCGGCCGGCACGGCGCAGCGGGCCGGAGATGCCCACCGGGGAGTTGACCCTCCAGGAGCCGCCGGAGCTGAGCGAGCCGCAGCACAACGGCGCCCGGCAGGCGATGATGGTGCTGCCGATGGCGCTCATGACCGGCGTGATGATGCTGATGTTCATGGGCCCGTCGCGGGGCCCGCTGACCTGGGTGATGGCCGGCATGATGGCGGTGGCCATGGGCGGGGTGATGATCGGTTCGGTCATCGCCAGCAGCGGGGAACGCAAGCAACGCCACGGCGGTGACCGCCGCGACTACCTGCGCTATCTCGCCCAGCACCGCCGCCGGGCCCGCCGCTACGCCCAGGACCAGCGCGACTCCAGCCTGTGGCGGCACCCCGACCCGGCGTCGTTGTGGTCGCTGGCGATGACCACCCGCCGCTGGGAACGCCGCCCCACCCACCCGGACTTCCTGGAGATCCGGGTCGGCACCGGCGAGCAGCGGTTGGCGGTCCGGATCGCGCCGATGCAGACCAAGCCGGTCGAGGATCTCGAACCGGTCGCCGCGAAGGCGCTGCGCCGGTTCATCCGGGCGTACAGCACCCTGCCGGACCAGCCGGTGGCGCTGTTCCTGCCGGGCTTCGCCGAGATCCGGGTGACCGGGGACCGGACGGCGGCACGGGCGCTGCTGCGGGCGCTGCTCACCCAGCTCGGCGCGTTGCACGCGCCGGAGGAGGTCCGGGTGGCGCTCTGCGTCGACCCGGACGGGTCGGCGGCCTGGGAGTGGGTCAAGTGGCTGCCGCACGCCCAGCATCCCACCGAACAGGACGCCGCCGGTGCGGCACGGCTGGCCGCCGACGGGATCGAACGCCTCGAACGGCTGCTCGGCGCGGAGTTCACCGGCCGCCCCCGCTACGAGCCGGGCGTCACCCCCGACCGGGACGAGCCGTACGTGGTGGTGGTCCGCGACGGTGGCCGGGTGCCGACCGGTCACCGGCTCACCACCGGCGGCTACCGTAACGCGGTCTTCGTCGACCTGGACGACCCGCCGGTGGCCACCGGGAAGGGCATCCTCAACCTGGAGGTCGCCGACGGCACGCTGACCATGCTCGGGCGGGACCGGGTGGGCCAGGAGACCCGGCAGGTGCTCGCCACCCCCGATCTGCTCGGCCCGGCGGCGGCCCGCACGGTCGCCCGGCTGCTGTCGCCCTACCGGCTGGCGGTCAGCACCGAACTCGCCCCCGAACCGATGAAGGCCGACTTCGACCTCGGTACGCTGCTGCGCATCCCCGACCTGGAACGGTTGGAGCTGGCCGCGCTGCGCGACCGGCGCGGGCCGGACGAGCGGCTGCGGGTGCCGATCGGGGTGGACGCCACCGGCGCCCCGGTCGAGCTGGACATCAAGGAGTCCGCCCTGGGCGGCATGGGCCCGCACGGGATGCTGATCGGCGCGACCGGCTCCGGCAAGAGCGAGCTGCTGCGGACGCTGGTGCTGGCGTTGGCCGTCACGCACTCCTCGGAGACGCTCAACCTGGTCCTGGTCGACTTCAAGGGCGGGGCGACCTTCCTCGGCCTGGACCGGCTGCCGCACACCTCGGCGGTGATCACCAACCTGGCCGACGAGGCGTCCCTGGTCGGGCGGATGCGCGACGCCCTGCACGGCGAGCTGGTCCGCCGGCAGGAGCTGTTGCGGGCCGCTGGTGGCTACAGCTCGGTGCTGGACTACGAGAAGGCCCGCGCCGGCGGCGCCCCGCTGGACCCGCTGCCCACCCTCTTCGTGGTCGTCGACGAGTTCTCCGAGCTGCTCGCCGCGCACCGGGACTTCATCGACCTGTTCGTCATGATCGGGCGGCTGGGCCGTTCGTTGGCCGTGCACCTGCTGCTGGCCAGCCAGCGCGTCGACGACGGCCGGATCGGGCAGTTGGAGTCGCACCTGTCGTACCGGATCGGGTTGCGGACCTTCTCGGCGATGGAGTCCCGCTCGGTGATCGGGGTGCCCGACGCCTACGAGTTGCCGGCCGCGCCGGGCAACGGCTACCTGCGGATGGACGTCTCGACGCTGCTGCGGTTCAAGGCCGCGTACGTCTCCGGCGAGTACCGCCCCCGCCGGGCCCGGGTCCGGCAGGAGGTGGTCCAGCGGCAGGTGGTGCCCTACCGGCTGGGCCCGGTGACAGCGGAGCAGCCGACGCCGTCGGTGCGGCCCGTCGACACCGCGCCCGCGACCGACTCGGCCGGAGCCGACGCGCCGACCGCCGGAGCGGGCACCCCGGCGAGCGGTCCGGCCGGGTCCGGGACGCCGCCGGTGGCCGGGGCGGAGCCGGCCGCCGGGCGTAGCGTGTTCGCGATCGTCGCCGACCAGCTCGTCGACTCCGGGCCACCGGCCCACCAGGTCTGGCTGCCGCCGCTGGCCGAATCCCCCACCCTGGACAGTCTGCTGCCGGCGCTGACCCCCGACCCCGATCTCGGGTTGGTCGCCGCGGACTGGCCCGGCAACGGGCGGCTGGTCGTCCCGCTCGGCTTCATCGACAAGCCCTACGAGCAGCTCCGCGACCTGCTCACCGTGGACCTGTCCGGGGTGGGCGGGCACATCGGCGTGGCCGGCGGCACCCGCAGCGGCAAGAGCACCCTGATCCGGACCCTGATCTGCGCGCTGGCGCTCACCCACCGCCCCACCGACGTGCAGTTCTACTGCCTGGACTTCGGCGGCGGCACCCTGGGCACCGTCGCCGGGCTGCCGCACGTGGGCAGCGTCGCCGGCCGGCTCGACACCGACCGGGTCGGCCGGACCGTCGCCGAGGTGACCGGCCTGATCAACCAGCGGGAGCGGCGCTTCACCGAGCAGGGCATCGACAGCATCCAGACCTACCGCCGGCTACGCGCCGAGGGTCGGGTCGCCGACGACCCGTACGGCGACGTGTTCCTGGTGGTCGACGGCTGGTTCACGCTGCGGCAGGAGTTCGAGCCGCTGGAGGTGGCGCTGCGGCAGATCGCCGCCCGGGGGCTCAACTTCGGCGTCCACCTGATCGTCAGCGCGGCCCGCTGGTCGGAGGTGCACCACAGCATGCGCGACCAGCTCGGCATCAAACTGGAACTGCGCCTCGGCGACGCCGTCGACTCCGCCATCGACCTGCGGTTGGCGGCCACCGTGCCGCGTGCCCCGGGGCACGGCCTCACCCCGGAGAAGCTGCATTTCCTGGGGGCGCTGCCGCGCATCGACGGGGCGGCCGACCCGGCGAGCACCGCCGAGGGGGCGCGTGAGCTGGCCGGCACGGTCGCCGAGTTCTGGGCCGGGCCGGTGGCGTCGCCGGTGCGTACCCTGCCGGCGGTGCTCCCCGCCGCCGACCTGCCGCCGGCCGAGGGCGACCTGTGGGTGCCGCTCGGCCTGGACGAGACCGACCTGAAGCCGTACTGGCACGACTTCGCGGAGCTGCCGCACCTGACCGGGCTCGGCGACAGCCAGAGCGGCAAGACCAACCTGCTGCGCCACCTGGCCCGCCTGATCGTCGGCCGGTTCACCCCGGCCGAGGCGCGCATCCTGATCGTCGACTACCGGCGGCAGCTGTTCGACTCGGTACCGGCCGAGTACCGCCTCGGCTACTCGGTCTCCACCGACTCCACCCGGGAGACCGTCGCCGACGCCGTGCTCGGCCTCAAGGGACGGCTGCCGGGTAAGGAGATCAGCCCCGAGCAGTTGCGCCGCCGCGACTGGTGGACCGGGCCGCGACTGTTCGTGCTGGTCGACGACTTCGAGATGCTCGCCGGGCAGGACAACCCCCTGCAACCCCTCATCCCGTACGTCCCGCACGGCGTCGACATCGGGCTGCACATGGTGGTCGTCCGGGGCACCGCGAACCTGATGCGGATGTCGATGGACCCGCTGCTGCGTCGCCTCCAGGAGGCCAGCAGCCCGGACCTCGCGCTGTCCTGCCCGCCGACGGAGGGGCCGCTGCTGGGCGGGGTGAAGGGACGGCACCTGCCGCCCGGCCGGGCGATGGTGCTGACCCGACGCGGACACCGGATGATCCAGACCGCGTACGTCGAACCCGACCCCGTGCCCGTCGGCTGACCGCCGGCCGGGCGGCACGGGGTGCGGGGCGGGTCAGCGCCGACGCCGACGCCGCAGGCCGACGGTGAGGGTGACCAGGGTGAGGATCGCCGCCAGCACGGCGATCGCGCCGGCCGGGCTCTTCTGCTCCACGGTGGTGGCGACACCGGCCGGGGTGGCGTTCACCGCCGCCGCCGGGTTGATCATGCCCCAGCCGTGCCACGGGTCGGGCCCGCCCGCCGGGGGCGCCGCCCCGTCGGCCGTGGCCGTGACCCGGGCCGCCGCCTCGACCGCGTCCAACCGGGGCGCGCTGGAGCGGACCAGGGCGACCAGCCCGGCGACGAACGCCACGGCGTAGCCGGTGCCGGTGCCCTGCACCTCGCCCGAGCCGATCCCCAGGCCCACCACGTCCACGCCCGGCGCCACTACGTCGACCTCCCCCGGCCGGTGCACCTCGGCCAACCGGTCGTCCGGGCCCACCGCGCCGACCCGCAGCACCCCCGGCGGCAGGGCGGCACCCTTCGCCGCCGTCGCCGGGCGGGCCGCCACCACCACGGTGGTGCCCCGGGTGACCGCCGCGCGCAGCGCCGCGACCACCCGCTTGTCGGTGGTGTCCACCGAGCCGCCGACCACGGCCACCCCGGCCCCGGCCGTGGTCGCCACCCGCAGCGCGGCCACCAGCTCGGTCGACTCCGCCGTCCCGGCGGCCATGCCGATCCGGACGGGCAGGACGGTGGCCTCGGGGGCGAGACCGACGAAGTCGGTGCCCCGCTGCCGGGCGGCGGCGACGATCCCGGCGAGCGCGGTGCCGTGGCCGGTGCAGTCCCGGTCCCCCCGGGCGTCACCGCCGGCCCCGGCGTCCGCACCGGGACGGACCCGGCCGGCGAGGGCCGGCGGGGTGGCGTCCACTCCGGAGTCGATGACCGCGACCGTGACCCCCGCGCCCCGGCCCCGGGTCCAGGCCACCTCCGGGGTCAGCCGTAGCTGCGCCCAGGGCACCCCGCCGATCCGCCGTTTCGGGGCCACCGTGCAGACCAGGGCGCTGGTCGGCGCGGTGCTCGGCCTTGGGCGGGGCGTCGCCGCCGGGCGGGCCGGGGTGAACACCGGCAGCGGGCCGTAGCTGACGCCCGCGCCGACGGCGTCCCAGGGCAGCACCAGGACCCAGCCCTGGCGCAGGACGGCGGGGTCGGTGACCGCGATGCCGTCCGGTTGGACCCGTCCCTTGTTCAGGGCGAAGATCTCCGGGTACCGCTGCGCGTCGCCGAGGACCCGTAACGCGACCTCCCAGAGGTGTTCGACCCGGCCCTGCTCCGCGCCGACCACCAGGTACTTCACGAAGCCGTTCGGCGCGACCCCCGGCCGGGCGGGCGCGCCGGCCGGGGGCGGGGGCACGGGGGCGGCCGTCGCCGGCGTCGCCACGGCCACCGTCGACGCCGGGACGGCGAGCCCACCGAGCAGGAGGGCGACCAGCGGACGGGACCATCGGGCCCGGTGGCGTCCGGTCACCGGAAGCGGGCGGGACAGCGCTACCTCCCAGCGTCGTCGTGGACCGCCCAGGCTACGGCCTCCCCCGTACCGGCCCCGGGTCCGGTCGGTTGCGATTCGGCTAACCGGGCGGGCGGACGGCGAAGCCGGACTGAACAGATCGCCGGTCGCCGCCGTTGTAGGCACCGGCCGGGGAAGGGCTCCACCCGGCGGAGGATCAAGGAGGCTGACCGTGCGATTCCCGACCACTACCGGTGCCGGGCGACCGGTGACCCGACGGGTCACCGGTCGGTCCAGGCGGCGCGGCATCGTCGTGACGACGGCGGCGGTCCTGGCCGCCCTCCTGCTCGCCGCCGCCCACGCCGCGGGGACGGTGCCCGCCGGGGCGACGTCGCCCGACCGGGGGTCCGTCCAACCGGCACCGTCACAGGCGGGGTCGGTCGGGGCGGTGTCCGTTGACGCGACGCCGTCCGCCGCGAACTCCGCCGACGCGACGCCGGCAGGGCGGTACTACGTGGTGGGGCCGCCGGTGGGCGGGCAGCGGGAGTACCTCTACCAGATCGCGGCCACCACCCTCGGCGACGGCAACCGGTACCGGGAGGTCTTCGAGCTGAACCGGGGCCGCCGCCAGCCCGACGGCGGACGGTTGACCGACCCGGCCGAACTCCGCCCCGGCTGGGTGCTGGCGCTGCCCCCGGACGCGCGGGGGCCGGGCGTCCGCATCGGCCCGCTGCCCCCGGCCGGCGGGGACGACACCCCACCGGCCACGGCCGACCCGGGGCACACCGGTCAACTGGTCGTCCTGGCCGGACTCGCCGCCGTCGCCCTGCTCGTCGC
>NZ_JACGMO010000205.1:0-7170 GCF_015354745.1 Micromonospora sp. S-DT3-3-22 | reverse complement strand
CGCTACGCCGCCGCCCCCCTGGCCGCGCTCCGCGCCGCCGCCGCCCTGCTGGCCGCCCGGGATCTGCTCGGCCGGGCCAGCAGGGCGGCGGCGGCGCGGAGCGCGGCCAGGTGGGCGGCGGCGTAGCGCAGCCCGTCGGGGCGGGTCTGGGCGGCCTCGGCCAGCCCGTGCCGGGCCACCGTGAGGAGTTGGGTCGGGGTGCGGTGCGGCAGCACGTGCGCGGGCACCGTCGGCGCCTGGGCCGGGTTGGTCGGCATGACTGTCTCCTCCGCGTGACCGGTTCGGGCGGGACGCCCGGTGGAGGAGGTCCACCGGCGCGACGCCCGGGGCGGGTGGTGCGGAGGAAGACGCACCGCTGGGGGCCGGCCGGGTGTGGATGCTTCCCCACACCACACCCGGCCGGCGAACCGGCGGGTTCGTCGCCCGCCGCCCGGGGGTCGAGGGCGGCGGGCGACGACCTGCCTTGACGGGACCGGGCTCGCGACTGCCCGGAACCCGGTGCGGTCCGCGAAACCGCACCTGCCCGGGTCGACGCCGCGAAACACCGCCCCGGGGGCGTTGGAACGGGTGTGCGAGTGAATCGAACACTCGTTCTAACTGCTCTGACAGTACACCCTGCCCACGACGAAAACGCAACGTGTGGCGTACGGCGTGCCAGCGACGATTCCCAGCCCGCGCACAGCGACGGCAAAGCCCGGCCCGAGGTCGCCGCCACAGAGTGGAACGCATGGGAAGAGGACCCGCCGGAACGACCCACGGATGAGCGCCACCGTCCTGGACCGAGGTACCCCGCGCCGGCCGCCGCCCACCGCCCCCGGCTGGTGGGCCGACCTGGCCGGCAGCGCGGCGGTGCTCAGCCTGCTGGTCGTCACCGCGCTCTGGACCGCCGACCGGGGGGTGCAGGAACTGCTCTCCGGGGTGGCCACCGGCCTCACCTCCGCCGGCCGGCTCACCGGCCTGCTCAGCGCCGACCTGATGCTCGTCCAGGTGGTGCTGATGGCCCGGGTGCCGCTGATCGAACGGCGCTTCGGCCAGGACCGGATCGCCCGCTGGCACCGGCTGGCCGGCTTCACCTCGTTCCACCTGCTGCTGGCCCACGTGCTGCTGACCACCCTCGGGTACGCCGGCACCGCCCGGGAGAACCCCGTGACACAGCTCTGGCTGCTGGTCACCGGGTACCCGGGGATGCTGCTGGCCACCGCCGCGCTGGCACTGCTGGTGCTGGTGGTGGTCACCTCGGTCCGGGCGGCCCGCCGTCGGCTGCGCTACGAGTCCTGGCACCTGCTGCACCTGTACGCGTACCTGGGGATCGGGTTGGCGCTACCGCACCAGTTGTGGACCGGCGCGGACTTCGTCTCCTCGGCCGCCGCGCGGGCGTACTGGTGGACGGCGTACCTGGGGGCGCTGGGCAGTGTGCTGGTGTTCCGGCTCGGGCTGCCGGCGTACCGCTCGCTGCGGCACCGGGTCGAGGTGGCCGCGGTGGTCCCCGAGGCGCCCGGCGTCACCTCGGTCTGGTTGCGCGGGCGGGACCTGGACCGGCTGCCGGTCCGGGCCGGGCAGTTCTTCGGCTGGCGCTTCCTGACCGGCCCCGGCTGGTCCCGGGCGCACCCGTACTCGCTGTCCGCCCCGCCGACGGGCGACCTGATACGGATCACCGTCAAGGACCTCGGCGACGACAGCTCCCGGGTGGCCACCCTGCGACCGGGCACCCGGGTGCTGCTGGAGGGCCCGTACGGGCGACTGACCGGGCAGCACTGGCGCGGCGGCGGGATCACCCTGCTCGCCTGCGGGATCGGCGTCACCCCGCTGCTGGCCCTGCTCTGGGAGCTGCCGTACGCACCCGGACAGGCGGTGCTGCTCTACCGCGTGCGTACCCCGCAGGAGCTGGCCTTCCGGGCGGAGCTGGAGCGGCTCGCGGTCGAACGCGGGGTGTCGGTCCACTACCTGGTCGGTCCGCGCGGCCGGCAGCCCGCCTGGCTGCCCGGCTACGCGGCCGGGCTGCCGGACGCCGAGGCGCTGCGCCGGCTCTCCCCCGACATCGCCGACCACGACGTCTACCTGTGCGGCCCGGACGGCTGGGTCGCCGCGGCGCAGGCCGCGACCCGGGCCGCCGGGGTGCCCGAGCGGCACGTCCATCACGAACGCTTCGCCTGGTAACGGGCGGGAAGGGGGACCCGTGCGACGGATCACCATCTGGCTGCTCTCCACGGTGACCGCCCTGGTGCTGCTGTTCAGCTACCGGACCAGCACCATGGGCGTCGGCGGGGGAACCAGCGCCGTCGCCGTCGACCGCGGCGGCACCACCCCCGGCTCCGGCGACACGTCCACCGAACCGCCCACCGGCACCGACCCGGGCTCGGGCCTGCCGGGCGGGGAAACCGGCGACAGCGCAAGCACCGGCGACAGCGGCGGCGGAAAATACGACGGGTCGGTGGCGCAGACCCGGTGGGGGCCGGTGCAGGTCCGGATCACCGTGGCGGGCGGGCGGATCACCGACGTCACGACACTCCAGGTGCCCGACGGCAACTTCCGGGACCAGCAGATCAACGACTACGCGGTGCCGATCCTGCGGCAGGCGGCGCTCACCGCGCAGAGCGCCCGGATCGACACCGTGTCCGGGGCGACCGTCACCAGCGACGGTTACCGCGAGTCCCTCCAGGCCGCCATCGACGCGGCGCACCTGAGATGAGCACGCCGATGGGCCTGATGGCGGAGCTGGACCGGCGGGCCTGGGTGGTGCAGGTGATGGGGCTGCCGGTGAGCGTGCACCTGCGCGGCCGGGAGGTGCACGACGACGCGGTCGCCGCCCGGGTGGAGCGGTTCTTCGCCTGGCTGAGCACGATCGACGCGACGTTCAGCGCCTACCGGCCGGAGAGCGAGATCGGACGGCTGGCCGGGCGGGAACCCGATCCGGCCACCGCGAGCCCGCTGGTGCGGGAGGTGGCGGAGCTGTGCGAGCTGGCCCGGACGCGCACCGGCGGCCGGTTCGACGCCCGGCGGCTGCCGCTGCCCACCGGCGGTGCCGGCTACGACCCGTCCGGGCTGGTCAAGGGGTGGGCGGTGCAGCGCGCGGCCGGATGGCTGGCCGATCTGGCCGGGCACGACCTCTGTCTCAACGCCGGTGGGGACGTGTTGCTGCGCGCCGGGGCGGACCGGCCGGCCTGGCGGGTCGGCATCGAGGACCCGGACCGCCCCGGCCACCTGCTGGACGTGCTGGACCGGCGCGACGGCGCGGTCGCCACCTCGGGCACCGCCCGGCGCGGCGCGCACATCGTGGACCCGCGTACCGGCCGACCGGCGACCGCGCTGCGGTCGGTCACCGTGGTCGGGCCGGAGCTGCTCTGGGCCGACGTGTACGCCACCGCGGCGATGACCCGGGACGCCGACGACGCGCTGACCTGGCTGACCGGCCTGGCCGACCACGAGGCGCTGCTGGTGACCGCCGACGGCCGGATCCGGGTCACCCCGCACTGGCCCGGCAGCCGTCCCGGGTCGCCGCCCGCCCGCTGACCCGCCACGGCGGACGGCCGGATGCGGGGCGTCGGGGCGTACCGGGGAGAATGGGCCGCATGCAGTCACACCCGAACGTGCAGGCGGTGCAGCGGGCGCTCGACGACGCGGGCGCGCGGGACGGTTCCGGCGCGGCCAGCCGGGTCCGTCTGCTGCCCGAGGCGGCGCACACCGCCGCCGCGGCGGCCGAGGCACTCGGCGTCGCCGTCGGCGCCATCGCCAACTCGCTGGTCTTCGACGCCGACGGCACGCCGCTGCTGGTGCTCACCTCCGGCGCGCACCGGGTGGACACCGCCGGCCTGGCCGCCCGGCTCGGGGTGACCCACCTGCGCCGGGCCACCCCCGACTTCGTCCGGGCGCACACCGGCCAGGTGATCGGCGGGGTCGCCCCGGTCGGCCACCCCGGGCCGCTGCGCACCCTGGTCGACACCGCCCTGAGCGGGCACCCGCAGGTGTGGGCCGCCGGGGGCGTACCGCAGGCGGTCTTCCCCACCACCTACCCGGAGCTGCTGCGGATCACCGACGGCACCCCCGCCGAGGTGGCGTGAACACCACCCCGGAGCTGGTCACCCTGCACGTGTGGCGGGTGCACCGGGCCGCCGTCGGGCGGGCGTTGGCCCGGATGGCCCGGCATCCGTGGCAGCTGCGGCGCACCCCCGGCGTACGGTTCGGCAAGCTGCTCGGCACCGGGACCGGCACCGGCTTCGGCCCGGGGGACGCCGACCTCACCCGGTGGGCCGCGCTGGTGGTGTGGGATTCCCCCGCCGCGGCGGCCGGCTTCGACGCCTCCCCGGTCGGCCGCTCCTGGGCCCGGATCGCCCACGCGTCGGCCCGGCTGGAGCTGCGCCCGGTGACCAGCCGGGGCGAGTGGTCGGGCCGACGTCCGTTCGGCGATCCGGCGGGCGGCCGGGTCGACGGGCCGGTGCTGGCGCTGACCCGGGCCCGGTTGCGGCCCCGCCGCGCGCTCACCTTCTGGCGGGCCGTCCCGCCGGTCGCCGCCGCGCTGCACGCCGCGCCGGGGCTGCTCGCCCGCTTCGGTGTCGGTGAGGCGCCGCTGGGTTGGCAGGGCACGGTCAGCGTGTGGCGCGACCCGACGGACCTCGTGGCGTTCGCGTACCGTCACCCGGAGCACCGTGCGGCGATCACCCGCACCCCCACCGAGGGGTGGTACGCGGAGGAGTTGTTCGCGCGCTTCGAGGTGCGCGCAGTGGTCGGTGACCGGTCGGTGCTGGGATGGGTCGCCGACGGTGATCCGCAACCGTGAGAGGACGCGCATGAGGTTGGTGCGGTGGACGCCGGAGGATCTCGTCCGGCGGCTCGACGACGTGGTCGCGGTGTACGGGGAGGCGATGGGCTACCGCAGCGACCTGCTGGAGGCCCGACGCGGCTACATCGCCACCCACGCCCGCCGGCCCGGGTTCCGCGCCGTCGCCAGCCTCACCAGCGAGGGCCACCTGGCCGGCTTCGGGTACGGCTACCTCGGCGCGGGTGGACAGTGGTGGCACGACCAGGTCTACCGGGCGCTGGACCCGGACGCCCGACGGCGCTGGCTGACCCACTGCTTCGAGGTGGTCGAGCTGCACGTCCGGCCGCCCGCGCAGGGGCACGGCCTGGGCGCCCGGCAGCTCACCGCCCTGCTCAGCCTCGCCGAGGGCGGCACCACCCTGCTGTCCACCCCGGAGGCCGACGAGCGGACGTCGCGGGCCTGGCGGCTGTACCGGCGGTTCGGCTTCGTCGACGTGCTGCGGCACTTCCGCTTCCCCGGCGACGAACGACCGTTCGGGGTGCTCGGCCGGGACCTGCCGCTGCCCCGTCCCGACACGTCCGGGCCGGCCGCGTCGTGACCCGCCGGCACGTCCCCTGGCTGCTGCTGGCCCTGCTGGTGCTGATCCAGATCTGCTACCCGCTCACCACCGGGGTCACCCGGGCCCGGCTCACCGTCGCCACGGTCGTGCTGGGTTACCTGCTCGCGGTGGGGCACGCGCTGCTCACCCGGGGTCCCCGCACGGCGGCGGCGCTGGTCGCGGTGGCCACCGGCGGCGGGTTCGCCATCGAGGCGCTGGGGGTGGCGACGGGCTTCCCGTTCGGCAGCTACGACTACTCGGGCGAGCTGGGGCCGAAGCTGGCCGGGGTGCCGTTGATCATCCCGCTGGCCTGGACCTGGATGGCCTGGCCCGCCTGGCTGGCCGCCGTCCGGCTGACCACGCCCGCCGGCCGGACCCCCGGCGCCCCCACTGCGGCGGGGCACGTCGGGCGGGTGGCGTTGGCCACCGTGGGGCTGGCCGGCTGGGATCTCTTCCTCGACCCGCAGATGGTGGCCGAGGGCTACTGGGTGTGGCGCGACGCCACCCCGGCGCTGCCCGGACTGCCCGGCATCCCGGTCAGCAACTACCTGGGCTGGCTGCTGTTCGCGGTGCTACTGATGAGCGCGCTGCGCCCGCTGGCCGGGCCGGCCGTCGCGGTCGCCGACTCCCGCGACGACCCGATGTTCGCGCTCTACCTGTGGACGTACTTCTCCAGCGTGCTGGCGCACGCGGTCTTCCTGCGGCTGCCCGCCTCGGCGCTCTGGGGCGCGGCCGGCATGGCGGTGGTGGCGGTGCCGCTGGCGGTGACCCTGCTGCGGGCCCGCCGCCGGCCCGCCGACCGGCCGGCACCGGCCCGCACCGGCGTCGACACCCCGGCATGAGCCCCTCCGGGTCGGTGACCGTCGTCGCGCTCGTGCTGGCCGTCGCGGTGACCATGCTGACCGGGCACACCTGGGTCAACGCCCGGTACTTCCTGCGCCGGCCCGTCGACGGGCCGGTCGGGGTCGACGAGACGGTGGCGGTGCTGCTGCCGCTGCGTGACGAGGCCGACCGGGTCACCCCGTGCCTGCGCGCGCTGCTCGCCCAGCAGGGGGTGCCGGGGCTGCGGATCGTGGTGCTCGACGACGGTTCGACCGACGGCACCGCCGACGTGGTCCGCTCGGTCGCCGGCGACGACCCCCGGGTCACCCTGCGCACCGGGGTCACCCCGCCGCCGGGCTGGCTGGGTAAGCCGTACGCCTGCCACCAGCTCGCCGGGCACGCCGACCCGGCCGCCACCGTGTACGCCTTCGTCGACGCGGACGTGGTGCTCACCCCGTACGCGGTGGCGGCGGCGGTGACCGGGCTGCGGGCGGCGCGGGCGACGCTGCTGTCGGCGTACCCGAGGATTCTGGTGCGGACGGCGGGTGACCGGCTGGTGCAGCCGCTGTTGCAGTGGTTGTGGCTCACCTTCCTGCCGCTGCGCGCGATGGAACGCTCGGCGCGGCCGTCGCTGGCCGCCGCCGGTGGGCAGTTCCTGCTGGTGGACCGGGCCGGCTACGAGCGGGCCGGCGGGCACGCCGCCGTCGCCGACCGGGTGCTGGAGGACATCGAGCTGGCCCGCGCCGTGAAACGCTCCGGCGGGCGGATCGCCCTGGCCGACGGCTCCCGGCTGGCCGCCTGCCGGATGTACGAGACCTGGCCGCAACTGCGCGACGGCTACACCAAGTCGCTCTGGGCCACCTTCGGCCACCCGACCGCCGCCGCGGCCGTGGTCGCCGCGCTGCTCCTGCTCTACACCGCGCCGCCGCTGCTGGCGGTGGCGGCGCTGGCGGCCGGCACGCCGGTGGCCGCCGGGCTGGCCCTGCTCGGGTAC
>NZ_JACGMO010000204.1:0-7320 GCF_015354745.1 Micromonospora sp. S-DT3-3-22 | reverse complement strand
GCGGGTCGCCGCCGGCCACCCCGGCCGCCGCGGCGAGCACGGCCGACCCCTCGGTGGTACGCAGCGCGGCGAACTGGTCGAGATCCACCCGCCCATTGTCCGGTCCTCCCGGGAGACCGACTCGGGTGGGCCGATGTTGCGGTGTCCGGGCGGTGTCGTCACCGCAACATCGCCACCATCGAGTTGATCATCGGCGGGACGGCGACACGAGGGGCGGCAGATTGGCACTCTCCTTGACGGAGTGCTAGCCGAGGAATAACCTGCGATTAGCACTCTCACCCTGAGGGTGCCAGCGTCCGGATCATCCGGTCCGGGTGCTGAACGCCAGGCGGACCGGCACCCGCGACGACGGCCCCGCCCGGTGGCATGTGGCAGATTGACGCTGGTCGGACTCTCGGCCGGCAACGAAACCAAGTACCCCAGGAGGGTATGCCCGTGACTACCGCGACCAAGGTTGCGATCAAGCCGCTCGAGGACCGGATCGTGGTCCAGGCGAACGAGGCTGAGACCACCACGGCGTCGGGCATCGTGATCCCCGACACCGCCAAGGAGAAGCCGCAGGAGGGCACCGTCCTCGCCGTCGGCCCGGGCCGGATCGACGACAAGGGCAACCGCGTGCCGCTCGACGTCAAGGTCGGCGACACCGTCCTGTACTCGAAGTACGGCGGCACCGAGATCAAGTACGCCGGCGAGGAGTACCTGGTGCTCTCCGCCCGCGACGTTCTCGCGGTCATCGAGAAGTAACCAAACCGATTCCAGTGTCGTCGCCCCGGTCCGGCTCGCCGGGCCGGGGCGACGTCGCTTCGAAGGGACATTCATGGCGAAGATCCTGAGCTTCTCGGACGACGCCCGGCACCTGCTGGAGCACGGTGTCAACGCCCTCGCGGACACGGTCAAGGTCACCCTCGGCCCGCGTGGGCGCAACGTCGTCCTGGACAAGAAATTCGGTGCGCCGACGATCACCAACGATGGTGTGACCATCGCCAAGGAGATCGAGCTCACCAACCCGTACGAGAACCTCGGCGCGCAGCTGGTCAAGGAGGTGGCGACCAAGACCAACGACGTCGCCGGCGACGGGACCACCACCGCGACCGTGCTGGCCCAGGCGATGGTCCGCGAGGGCCTGCGCAACGTGGCCGCCGGGGCCAACCCGACCGGCCTCAAGCGGGGCGTCGACGCGGCGGCCACCAAGGTCTCCGAGGCGCTGCTCGGCCGGGCCGTCGAGGTGGCCGACAAGGAGTCGATCGCGCACGTCGCGACGATCTCGGCGCAGGACGCCACCATCGGCGAGCTGATCGCCGAGGCGATGGAGCGGGTCGGCCGCGACGGTGTGATCACCGTCGAGGAGGGCTCCACCCTCACCACCGAGCTGGAGGTGACCGAGGGTCTCCAGTTCGACAAGGGCTTCATCTCGCCGAACTTCGTCACCGACTCGGAGTCGCAGGAGTCGGTGCTGGAGGACCCGTACATCCTCATCACCACGCAGAAGATTTCGGCGATCGAGGAGCTGCTGCCGCTGCTGGAGAAGGTTCTCCAGAACAACAAGCCGCTGCTGATCGTCGCCGAGGACGTCGAGGGCCAGGCGCTGTCCACCCTGGTGGTCAACGCGATCCGCAAGACCATCAAGGTCTGCGCGGTCAAGGCCCCCGGCTTCGGCGACCGCCGTAAGGCGATGCTCCAGGACATGGCGATCCTGACCGGTGCCGAGCTGGTCGCCCCGGAGCTGGGCTACAAGCTCGACCAGGTCGGCCTGGAGGCGCTCGGCACCGCCCGGCGCGTCGTGGTCGACAAGGAGAACACCACGGTCATCGACGGCGGCGGCCAGTCCGCCGAGGTCGCCGACCGGGTCGCCCAGATCCGCAAGGAGATCGAGGCGTCCGACTCCGACTGGGACCGGGAGAAGCTGGCCGAGCGGCTGGCGAAGCTCTCCGGCGGCATCGCGGTCATCAAGGCGGGCGCGGCGACCGAGGTCGAGATGAAGGAGCGCAAGCACCGCATCGAGGACGCGATCGCCGCGACCAAGGCCGCGGTCGAGGAGGGCACGGTCCCCGGCGGCGGTGCCGCGCTGGCCCAGATCCGCGCGGTGCTCGACGACGACCTCGGCCTCACCGGTGACGAGAAGGTCGGTGTCTCGATCGTGCGCAAGTCGCTGGTCGAGCCGCTGCGCTGGATCGCCCAGAACGCCGGCCACGACGGTTACGTGGTGGTGGAGAAGGTCGCCGGTCAGGAGTGGGGCCACGGCCTCGACGCCGCCAAGGGCGAGTACGTCGACCTGGTGAAGTCCGGCATCATCGACCCGGTGAAGGTGACCCGCAACGCGGTCACCAACGCCGCGTCGATCGCCGGTCTGCTGCTCACCACCGAGAGCCTGGTCGTCGAGAAGCCGGAGCAGCCGGAGCCGGCCGCCGCCGGTGGGCACGGCCACGGCCACGGGCACGGTCACCAGCACGGCCCGGGTTTCTGACCCGGTAGTACGCCAGCTCAGGGCGCACCGTCGACGTCGGCGGTGCGCCCTGACGCGTACGGTGACGGCTGCTTACGGAACGGTGACGTGGTTGGCGGCCGGCCCGGTCGATCGACGACACTGGCCGGATGAGCACCACCCCCCGTGGCTTCGCCGCGCTGGCCGGGGTCACCGCCGCCGTGGTGGCCATCGGTGTCGCCGAGCCGGTCGCCGTCCTCACCGGCCCCCGCTCCGCCCCGCTGATCGCGGTCGGCGGGGTGGTCGTCGACACGGTCCCCGAGCCGCTCAAGCAGTTCGCCATCGACGTCTTCGGCCGGTACGACAAGATCGCCCTGCTGGTCGGCACGGCGGTGCTGCTGGCGGCGTTCGCCGCCGGGATCGGGATGCTGGCCGCGCGGCGGCTCGCGGTCGGGCTGGTGGGCATCGCGGCGTTCACCGGCCTCGGTGTCGCCGCCGCGCTCACCCGGTCCGGTGCGGATGCCGCCGATGCCCTTCCCGCCCTGGTCGGCGGGGGGCTGGGCGCGCTGGTTCTCTGGGCCTTCGTGGCCGGTCCCTGGCAGCTCGACCCCTGGCCCTGGCAGCCACCCACCCCGCTGCCCACCACCCCGCCGGCCGCACCCCCCGAGCCGTCCCCGTCCCCGTCCCCGTCGGTCGAGTCGTCCCCGCCGTCCGGGGTGACCGGGCCGTCCCCGACTCCGCTGTCGCCGACTCCGCCGGTCGGGCCGTCCCCGACTCCGTCGTCCCCGATGCCCGCCGCCGAGCGAGCCGCCGTTCCGCTCGGCCCGGCCCCGGGGGGCGGGTCGCCGGTCGCGCCGCCGGCCGGGTGGGAGCCGTTGGAGTCGACCGACCCGGAGTCCCGGCGTCGGTTCCTGCGCGGTGCGGGCCTGCTCGCGGGCGCGGCGACCGTGGTGGGGCTGGGCGGGCACTGGCTCGCCGGTCGACGGGGCGTCTCGGCGGCCCGGGATGCCGTCGCGTTGCCCACCCCGTCGGCGGTGGCGCCGACGGTGCCGGCCGGCGCGGATCTGTCGTTGGCCCAGCTCGCCCCCTACACCACCCCGAACAGCGGCTTCTACCGGATCGACACGGCGCTGGTGGTGCCGCAGGTCGATCCGGAGACGTGGCGGTTGCGCATCCACGGCCGGGTCCGCAACCCGATCGAACTGACCTTCGCCGAGCTGCTCGCCCGCCCGATGGTGGAGCGGTACGTCACCCTGGCCTGCGTCTCCAACGAGGTGGGCGGGGACCTCATCGGCAACGCCCGCTGGCTGGGCGTACCGCTCAAGGAACTGCTCGACGAGGCGGACCCGGAGGAGGGGGCCGACCAGGTGGTCGGCCGCTCGGTCGACGGTTGGACCTGCGGCACCCCGACGGCGGTGCTGCGCGACGGCCGGGACGCCCTGCTGGCGGTCGGGATGAACGGCGAGCCGCTGCCGGTCGAGCACGGGTTCCCGGTGCGGATGGTGGTGCCGGGCCTCTACGGGTACGTGTCGGCCTGCAAGTGGGTGACCGAGCTGGAGTTGACCAGCTTCGCCGACTTCGACGCGTACTGGGTGCCGCGCGGTTGGTCGGCGCAGGGGCCGGTGAAGACCCAGTCGAGAATCGACACCCCGCGCTCGCGTAACCGGCTCACCGCCGGTGAGGTGACGGTGGCCGGGGTGGCCTGGGCCCAGCACCGGGGGATCAGCCGGGTCGAGGTACGGGTGGACGGCGGGGCCTGGCAGGAGGCGACCCTCGCCCCGGCGGTGTCGGTGGACACCTGGGTGCAGTGGTCGTGGCGGTGGCCGGCGACCCCGGGCGAGCACACCCTCCAGGTGCGGGCGACCGACCGGGACGGCGAGACGCAGACCCCGTTGACCGCACCGGTGGCCCCGGACGGGGCGACCGGCTGGCACAGCGTCACAGTCACCGTCCGCTGATCCCCCATCACCGTTAAGTCATCAAGAGTGATCAATGTACGGATAGCCGAAAATTCCCCGGTGGTATCGAGGGTTGAGGCTGTGGGAGCGCTCCCGTAACATACCTGACGCGACTGTTAACGTTCACCTAACAACGACCACCACCAATGTGCAGGTCGCCATCCCGTCAGGAGGGTGTTTTATGTCCAGATCCAGATCGGCCAATGTCGGCCTGATCTCGGCCGGTGTCGCGTTGCTGGCGTCGGCGTCGGTGGTCACCGCGCTGCCGGCAGGTGCGGCGGCGGCGGGTTGCTCGGTGAACTACGCGGTGTCCTCGGAGTGGGGCGGCGGCTTCGGGGCCAACGTCGCGATCACCAACCTGGGCGACGCGCTGAGCAGTTGGACGCTGACCTGGTCCTTCGCCTCCGGGCAGTCGGTGACCCAGGCGTGGAACGCGACCGTGACGCAGAGCGGCTCGGCGGTCACCGCCAAGAACGTGAGCTACAACGGCGCGATCCCGACCAACGGCTCGGTGTCGTTCGGTTTCAACGGGGCGTGGACGTCGAGCAACCCGGTCCCGACGAGCTTCGCGCTCAACGGGGTGGCCTGCAACGGCGGCACGACGCCGACCAACCCGCCCACCACCCCGCCCCCCACCACGCCGCCCCCCACCACCCCGCCGCCGACGACACCTCCGCCGACCACCCCGCCGCCGACGGGTAACTGCTCCCTGCCGTCGACCTACCGCTGGTCGTCGACCGGCCCGCTGGCGCAGCCGAAGTCCGGCTGGGCGTCACTCAAGGACTTCACCATCGCCCCCTACCAGGGCAAGCAGTTGGTGTACGCCACCACCCACAGCAGCAGCGCCACCGGCGGCTGGGGTTCGATGAACTTCGGCCTGGTCGACAACCTCAACCAGCTCGGCTCGGCCCCCCAGAACACCATGAGCCAGAGCACCGTCGCGCCGTCGCTGTTCTACTTCGCGCCGAAGAACATCTGGGTTCTCGCCCACCAGTGGGGCCCGACGTCGTTCTCGTACCGCACGTCGACCAACCCGGCCAACGCCAACGGCTGGTCGGCCGCGCAGACCCTGTCGACCGCGAAGATCACCGACTCCGGCACCGGCGTGATCGACCAGACGATCATCGGCGACGACCAGAACATGTACCTGTTCTTCGCCGGCGACAACGGCAAGATCTACCGCCAGATCATGCCGATCGGGAACTTCCCGGGCAGCTTCGGCTCCAGCTACACGACCATCATGAGCGACACCACGGAGAACATCTTCGAGGCGCCGCAGGTCTACAAGGTCGCGGGCCGCAACCAGTACCTGATGATCATCGAGGCCAGGACCAGCTCCTGGGAGCGCTACTTCCGCTCGTTCACGGCGACCAGCCTGAGCGGCACCTGGACGCCGAACGCGACGACCTACAACAACCCGTTCGCGGGCAAGGCCAACAGCGGTGCCACCTGGACCAACGACATCAGCCACGGCGAGCTGCTGCGCACCAGCGCGGATCAGACGAACACGATCGACCCGTGCAACCTGCAGCTGCTGTACCAGGGCCGCGCCACGAACTCGGGCGGTGACTACGGCCTCCTGCCGTACCGGCCGGGTCTGCTGACCCTGCAGCGCTGACGGCGTGACGCAGGCGCGACCCCGCTGTTCCTGACTCCCGCGACCGGCGGCGTACGCCGTACCGGATGAGCCGCTCGACGGCTCGGAGCAGGATCGGGTGGAATGAAGGGGCGGGTCCGGCGATGCCGGGCCCGCCCCGCTTCTCGTCCGTGCCGGGAACACGTGCCGGGAAACGACGAGGCCGCGCTCCGATCATCGGAGCGCGGCCTCGTCGAGGTGTGGGGGGTCGGTCAGGCGATCTTGCGCTGGGCCGGTACGGCGGTCTTGTGCGAAGCGCCGAGCCGGGCCTCCATCCGGGCGATGTCCACCCGGGTCTGCCGGCGGTCGGCCAGGTCCTCCCAGCCGAGGGCGAGCAGCCGCAGCCGCTCGGACTCGCTGAGGCCGCCCCAGACGCCGTACGGCTCCCGCACGGACAGGGCGTGCGCCGCGCACTCGGCCCGCACCGGGCAGGCCTGGCAGACGGACTTGGCACCGGACTCCCGGCGCAGCCGGGACGAACCGCGCTCGCCGTCCGGGTGGAAGAACTGTGCGCTGTCCCGACCCCGACAGGCGCCGAGACGCTGCCAGTCCCACAGGTCGACGATGGGTCCGGGCAGTCTACGTACGTTCGACATCAGCACCCCTCCTCCCGCGCGGCACCGCGGAGATCCTCGTTGAACCGGCGTCCGGGCTGTGGTCCGCGCTGGCGTACCCCGTTTCCGGCGTGGAGCCTCGGTACCCGAACCCTCGCCGACTCACACGTGTTGAGATCGAAAACCCGAAGCCTCCTGCGGCATATGACCCAAATGTCGGAAAAGTTCAGAGGATTGCCCGGAACCTCCTCCCCGGTGGACCCCGTCATGGTCTGCTCGTGTCCGGAGAGGAGACCACCGTGCGTACCGTTCTCGTATGCGTTCGGACACCGATCGCCGCGCAGCAGTTGACCAACGCGGCGGCGCGACTCGGCCTGGCCGCGGTCGTCCGGACAGCCGTCTCCGATCCCGAGGTGATGCTGCGGCTCGCCGAGCGCCCGGTCGACGTGGTGCTGGCCGACACGGCGCTCACCCGGCCGGACAGCGCCGGCTTCGTGCGCCGGGTGCTCGCCCGCGCCCCACAGGCCGCGGTGCTGCTGCTCGGCACCGAGGAGTCGGAGGCGGCGGCGGCCACCATCAGCGCCGGGGCGCGGGGCCTGATCCAGGGTGCCGACCACGACCTGACCAGCGCGGTGGCGAAGGCGTTGCTGCTGCTCGCAGCACCCGGCCGGCCCGCCCGGCACCGGGTCGCCGACCCCGCCCGGGACACCGCCGCGGTCGGCGCACCCCCGCGACCCGGTCGTCCGCCCG
>NZ_JACGMO010000203.1:0-7406 GCF_015354745.1 Micromonospora sp. S-DT3-3-22 | reverse complement strand
CTTCGCCCAGCGGGCCGCCGTGGTCGCCGCCGACCTGGCCGGGGCGGTCGCCGGACTGGACGAACTGCTCGCCACCGACGCCACCGTGGCCGGTGCGCCGGGGGCGCTGCGTGACCTGGCCGCCGGCTGGGTGGCCGGCCGCGACGTCGACTGGGCCGCGCTGCACCCGGAGGGCGCCGTCCGGCGCACCGGACTGCCCGGCTACCCCTTCCAGCGCCGGCGGCACTGGATCGACCCACCGCAGAGAGGCGCACGGTGAACTGGTTCGTCTCGCCCGGAAGCCGACCCCAGGCACCGGTGCAGTTGTTCTGCCTGCCGTACGCCGGAGGTGGCGCCAGCGCGTTCCGCCGCTGGCAGTCAGAGGCCGGCCCGGACGTGGAGGTGCTGCCGGTGCAGCTGCCCGGCCGGGAGAACCGGATCGGCGACGACCCGGACTTCACCGTCGCCGAGGTGGCCACCGCCATCGCCGACCGGGCCGACCGCCCGTACGCGGTCTACGGGCACTCGATGGGCGGGCGGGTCGGCTTCGAGGTGATCCGGGAGCTGCGCCGCACCGGCCGGGAGCTGCCGGTGCGGCTGTACGTCGGCGGTGCCCGCGCCCCGCACGTCACCGCGGCCAGCTTCTTCGACGGGCTGTCCCGGGTGGACGACGACGAGCTGCTGCGCCGGCTCGCCGCCGGCGGTGGCCTGCCCGACGGCCTGCTGGACCACCCGGAGCTGGTGGAACTGCTGCTGCCGTTGCTGCGCGCCGACTTCGGCCGGGTCGACAGCTACCGGTACCTGCCCGAGGCGCCGCTGCCGGTGCCGGTGGTGGCGTTCGCCGGGCGGCACGACCGGGCGGTCAGCCGGGAGCAGAGCGCCGCCTGGGCCGAGCACACCGCCGCCGGCTTCACCCTGCACGAACTCGACGGCGGCCACTTCTTCCTGCACGACCGGCTGCCCGAGCTGCTGCGGCTGATCCGCGCCGACCTGGCCGCCGCCAGCGAAACCCCCGCCCCGCCCACCCGCGCCGACGCGGCCCCGGCCGGGGTCGGCGGCCACCGGGTGCCGCTGGGCGACACCGGCTGGTCGGTGTGGCGCGACGCGATCCTGCGCGGCACCGGCTTCCCCGCCGACGGGCTGACCCGCTTCGCCGCGCCGCAGGCAGCCGCAGCCGCCGACGACCTGCTCGACGGCGACACCCCACCGGACCGGTTCGACAAGGAGTTCACCGAGGCCGTCCGCGCCGCCGCGCACCGGTGCAGCGAACTGGCCGCCGACCCGCTGCTGCGGGAGGCGGTCACCTGGCAGAACCGGGGCGCGCTGGTCGCCCTGGACGGGCTGGCCCGCAGCGGCGGCGACGCGGCCCGCAACGTGCGCCGCCGCGACCGCGAGCGGGCGCTGCTCAAGTACTGGCAGCGCTACGCCGGCAAGAACGAGACGGTCGGCTTCTTCGGGCCCAGCTGCTGGGTCACCGTCGACCCGCAGCAGCCGGAGGTGGCCCGGGTCGGCCACGGCACGGCGCTGACCCGCCGCCGGTGGGTCTGGTTCGAGTCGTGGGCGCTGGCGGCCTACGCCGACCGGATCGGTGCCGACCCGGCGGTACGCCGCTGGTGGCCGCCCCGGCTCTGCGCCCAGCTCAGCGTCCGGGGACGGGAGGTGTGGCGGCCCGGCCGGCCACCGGTCCCGCTGTCCCCGGTGGAGGCCGCGCTGCTCGCCGCCGTCGACGGCCACCGGCCGGCGTACGACCTGGTGGCCGACCCGGCCGTCGGGTTGCGCCGGCCCGAGGACGGCTACGCCCTGCTGGACCGGCTGGTGGCCCGGGAACTGCTCACCTGGGACGCCGCCCTGCCGGTCAGCCCCGACGCCGAGCCGGTGCTCTCCGCCCGGATCGCCGCGATCGGCGACGAACCGGCCCGGCTGACCGCACAGGCCGGCTGGGACCGGCTGCGGGCGGCCCGCGACGCCGTCGCCGCGGCCGCCGGCGACCCCGACCGGCTGCGGGTCGCCCTCGACGAGCTGGACGACACCTTCACCGCGCTGACCGGGGCCGCCCCCCGCCGCCGGGAGGGCCAGATGTACGCCGGCCGGACCATCTGTTACGAGGACACCAGCCGGGACCTCGACGCGGTCTTCGGCGCACCCCTGCTGGCCGACCTCGCCGCCCCGCTCGACGTGTTGCTGCGCGCCGCGCGCTGGCTGGTGCAGGCGCTGGCGCAGGCGTATGACGCGGTGTTCCGCTCGCTCTACGAGGAGCTGCGCGCCGAGGCCGGCGACGGTCCGGTCGCCCTGTCCGACCTGTGGTTCCTCGTCCAGGGCCTGTTCTGGGGCGAGGGGGAGCGGCCGGTCGACGCGGTGGCCGCCGAGTTCGCGGCCCGCTGGGCCGGACTGTTCGGATTGGACACCCGACCCGCCGACGCCGGGCCGGTCCGGCTGCGGGTCGCCGACCTCGCCGACCGGATCGACGCGACCTTCCCCGCCACCCGACCCACCTGGTCCAACGCCCTGCTGCACAGCCCCGACCTGCAGATCTGCGCCACCGACGTGGACGCCCTGCGACGCGGGGAGTACACCGTCGTGCTGGGCGAACTGCACGCCGGCTGGTCGTCGTTCGACTGCTCGGTGTTCACCCCCGCGCACCCGGACGTGGAGCGGCTGCGCGCCGCGCTCGCCGAGGACCTCGGCGCACGACGGGTCCGGCTGCTCTTCCCGACCGACTGGCCGCGCCGGACCAGTCGTACCGCCGAGGCGTTGACCGGGCCGACGGACCGGCACCTGGCGTTCCTGCCCGCCCCCGGCGGCGACCCGGCCCGGCTGCTGCCCACGGTGGACCTCACCGTCACCGACGAGCGGGGCGACCTGGTCGCGACCGCCGGCGACGGGCAGCGGTGGCCGCTGGTGGAGATCTTCGCCGAGCTGCTCAGCGCGCACGCCGTCGACGGGTTCAAGCTGGTCGCCGCCGCGCCCCGCACGCCCCGGATCGTGCTGGACAACCTGGTGGTGGCCCGCGAGACGTGGCGGACCACCGTCGGCGCGTGCGGGTTCGCCGACGCGCGCGGGGAACGCGACCGCTACCTCGCCGTCCGGGCCTGGCGGCGGCACCTGGGCCTGCCGGAGCAGGTCTACGTCAAGCTCGGCACCGAGACCAAGCCCTGCTTCGTCGACCTGAGCAGCCCCGCCTTCGCCAACATGCTCTGCGCCATGGTCCGGGCCGCCCGGGTCGACGGCGGCGACGCGGTCTCTCTGGTGGTCAGCGAGATGCTGCCCACCCCCGACCAGGCGTGGGTGCCCGACGCCGCCGGCCGGCGCTACTTCAGCGAGCTGCGGTTGCAGATCGTCGACGCCCCCGCCGGGGAGGCCACCCGATGAGCCACCTGATACCTCTGGGCGGCACCGGCTGGTCGGTGTGGCGGGACGTGGTGCTGCGCAGCGCCGGCTTCCCGGCCGCCGGGCTCGACCGGTTCGCCGCCCCCGGCGCGGCCGCCGCCGCCGACGGTGTGCTCGCCGGGGAGGTCCCGCCGGAGGTCTTCGGCAAGATCCTCGGCGCGGCCTTCCTGGAGTCCTCGGCCGTCGCCGGGGAGATCGCCGCCGACCCGCTGCTGCGGGAGGCGATCACCTGGCAGAACCCGGACATGCTGGCGGCGCTGGACGGGCTGCTGCGCACCGATCCGGCGGTGCGTAACTCCCCCCGCCGCAAGCGCGAGGCCCGGCTGCTGCGCTACTGGCAGCGGTATTGCGGCAAGGCCGAGACGATCGGCTTCTTCGGCCCGGTCTGCTGGGGCGTGTTCGACCCCGCCCACCCGGGCGCGGAGCTGCGGCCCGGCCCGGCCCTGGTCACCCGCCGGCAGGTGTTCTTCGAGGCGTGGGCGCTGACCGAGTACGCCGACCGGCTCGCCGACGACCTCGCCGTGCGCCGGTGGTGGGCCCCGATGCGGCAACCGCACCTGACCGTCGAGGACCGCCGGCTGCGCCGGCCGCTGCACCCGCCGATCGCGTTGACCGCCACCGAGGCCCGGCTGCTGGCCGACTGCGACGGCCGGACCCCCGCCGTCGAGCTGGTCCGGCGGCTGCACGCCGACGGGCTGGTGCACCGCGTCGACGACGGCTACCTGCTGCTGGACCGCTGGGTCGAGCGGGGACAGCTCTCCTGGGGGGCCAACCTGCCGGTCAGCCCGGACGCCGAACGGGTGCTCGCCGACCGGATCGCCGCGATCGGCGACGACCAGGCCCGCGCCGGGGCCGCCGCCGGGTTCGACCGGCTGCGGGCGGCCCGGGACGAGGTCGCCGCCGCCGCCGGTGACCCGGACCGGCTCGCCGCCGCGCTGGCCGGCCTCAACACCGAGTTCACCGCCGTCACCGGCCGGCCCGCCACCCGCCACCGTGGCCAGATGTACGCCGGCCGCACCGTCTGCTACGAGGACTCCGCCCGGGACCTGGAGTTCCGTCTCGGCGCGCCGGTCCTCGACGCGCTGGCCGCCCCGCTGGCGGTGGTGTTGCAGGCCGCCCGCTGGCTGACCGCCGAGATCGGCGTCGGGGTCACCACCCTGCTGGCCGAACTGCACGACGAGCTGGCCGCCGACGGGCCGGTCCGGCTGGCCGACATCTGGTCGCTGGCCCAGGGCACGCTGGTCGCCCCGCACGGGCCGGTCGCCACCGCGGGAGCCGAACTCACCGAGCGGTGGGCGCGGCTGTTCGGCCTACGGGACCTGCCGGCCGACTGCGTCGAGCTGCGGCTGTCCGCCGCCGACCTGGCCGGGCAGGTGCACGCGGTCTTCCCCGCCGACCGGCCCGGCTGGCCGTCGGCCCGGCTGCACAACCCCGACGTGCAGATCGCCGCCGCCTCCCCGCAGGCGCTGGCGCGGGGGGAGTTCCTGCTGGTCCTCGGCGAGCTGCATCCGGCCGCGATGGCGTTCGACAGCGCGGTGCTCAGCATGTTCCACCCCGATCCGGCGGCGCTGCGGGCGGATCTCGACACCGACCTCGGCCCGACCCGGCTGCGGGTGCTGTGGCCGGAGAGCTTTCCCCGGCGGGCCACCCGCACCACCTACGGCCTGCCCGGCCCCACCGACCGTGAGCTGGGCATCGACACCGCGCAGGGGGCCGACGTCGACCGGCTGGTGGCGGCCACCGCCGTCACCGTCTCCTACGACGGCGACGAACTGGTCGCGGTCTTTCCCGACGGTGCCCGCTGGCCGCTGGTGGAGGTCTTCGCCCAGGTCCTCGGCGCGCTGCTGCTGGACGCGTTCAAGCTGCTCGACCCGGCCCCGCACATGCCCCGGATCGTCATCGACCGGCTGGTGGTGGCCCGGCGCACCTGGCGGACCACGGTGGGGGCCAGCGGCCTCGCCGGGCATCCCGACGAGACGGCCCGCTACCTCGCGGTGCGCCGCTTCCGGGCCGCCGCCGACCTGCCCGAGCGGGTGTTCGTCAAGGTCGGCACCGAGGTCAAGCCCTGCTACGTCGACCTGACCGGCCCGCTGTACGCCCAGTCGCTGTGCGCCATGGTCGACACCGCCGTCCGGACCGGCCCGGACGTCCCGCTGGTCGTCACCGAGCTGCTGCCCACCCCGGCCGACAGCTGGGTGCCCGACGCGGCGGGCCGGGGGCACGTCAGCGAGTTGCGCCTGCTGATCACCGACCCGGCCACCTATCCGGGCGTCGAACCCGCCAGCCACCGGGGAGCCGACCCCGCCACCGTACGGGGAGTGCAGTGACCGACATCCTGACCGTCAGCGCCGTCGCCGGGGAGGCACTGCCCTGGCCGGACGGCACCCTCGCCGACCTGATCGTCGAGCGGGCGGCCCGCTGCCCGGACGCGGTGGCGGTGCGCCAGTGGGACGACCGGCTCACCTACCGGGAGCTGGTCGGCCGGGCGGCCGGCCTGGCCGCCGTACTGCGGGCCCGGGGGGTGGGCCGGCAGACCCGGGTGGGGATCTGCGCCCACCGCCGCCCCGACCTCGTGGTCGACGTCCTCGGCGTGCTGCTCGCCGGCGGCTGCTACGTGCCGCTGGAGCCCGGCGGCCCCCGGCAGCGGCTGCGGGAGATCGCCGCCGACGCCGGGGTGACGCTGGTGGTCGGCGACGCGGCGGCGGTCGAGTTCGCCGACACCCCCGGGATCGAGGTGGTCACCGCCACCGGCCCGGCCCCGCTGGCACCCTGCCCGGCGCGGGCCGGCGACCCGGCGTACGTGCTGTTCACCTCGGGCTCCACCGGACGGCCCAAGGGGGTGCTGACCACCCACCGCAACGTGGTGGAGTTCGTCACCGGCTGCGCCGCGCTCAGCGCCGCCGACGCCGGGGTCCGCAGCCTCGGCATCGCCTCGCTCGGCTTCGACGCGGCCAGCATCGACCTGTTCGTCCCGCTGCTGCTCGGCGGCAGCGTGCAACTGCTCGGCGGCGACGACCGCTCCGACCCGGACCGGCTGGCCCGGTTCATCGCCGCCCACGACGTCAACTGGGGCTTCATCACCCCGACCGTGCTGTCCATGCTGGACCCGGCCCGGGTGCCCGGCTGGCGGACGGTGCTCTGCGGCGGCGAGGCCGTCCCCGCCGAGCTGGCCGCCCGCTGGGCGCCGGGACGACGGCTGCTCAACGGCTACGGCCCCACCGAGACCACCGTGCTGGCGGTCAGCGGCGCACTGACCGCCGCCGACACCGACCCGGTGCCGATCGGGCTGCCCCTGCCCAACCACCGGGCGTACGTGGTGGACGACGCGTTGCGGGCGGTGCCGCCGGGGCAGACCGGTGAGCTGCTGATCGGCGGCCCCGGGTTGGCCGACGGTTACCTCAACCGGCCCGGCCTGACCGCCGACCGGTTCGTCCCCGACCCGTTCTCCGGGCTGCCCGGCGAGCGGCTCTACCGCACCGGCGACCTCGTCCGGCAGGGCGACGACGGGCGGATCGTCTACCTCGGTCGGGCCGACCGGCAGGTCAAGATCCGGGGCCAGCGGATCGAACTGGGCGAGGTGGAGGCCGTGCTGGCCGCCGTGCCCGGCGTCGGACGGGTGGCCGTGGAGGCGGTGCCCGGCCCGGCCGGGACCGAACTGGTCGCCTTCCTCACCCCGGCCACCGCGCCCGACGACGACGCCGTCCGGGCGTACGCCGGGGGGCGGTTGACCGCCGCGATGCTGCCGGCGCGGCTGCTGCGCCGCGACGACCTGCCGGTCAGCGCCACCACCGGCAAGCTGGACCGGCCGGCGCTGCGGGCGCTGGCCGACGCCGCCCTGACCGCCGCCCCCGCTGCCGGGCCGACCGACGAGCCGGCCGACCCGGTCGAGCGGGCCGTCCGGCGGGCCTGGACCCGGCTGCTCGGCGCGGCACCCGCCCCGGACGCCGACTTCCTCGCCGCCGGTGGCAACTCCATCGCCGCGATGCGGCTGGTCGCCGCGCTCCGCGCCGAGCTGGGCCGGCACGTCGACACCCGGGACG
>NZ_JACGMO010000202.1:0-7443 GCF_015354745.1 Micromonospora sp. S-DT3-3-22 | reverse complement strand
CGGTCGGCCCGGCGGCGGCGACGGTCTCGCCGGTCGTGCCTGCGGCGGTGTCGGTGGACCCGCCGGTGGTCACCGTGCCCGGTTCGCCCCCGACCACCTCGCCGGCCCGGCGACGACGCCGGCTGCGGGGGGTACGGGTGCCTTCCTCGGCGGCCGTGACGGGTGCGCCGGTGGCGTCCGGCGCGTCGGAGTCGGGGCGACCCCGACGCCGCTCACCGCGTCCGCTGCCCCGACCGCTGCTCTCGCCGCGTCCCCGGCCCTCGCCGCGCCGGCCGCCCCGGCCACCGCTCTCGCCCCGGCGGGACCGCCCGCCGAGGTCCTCCTCGACCTCGGCGGAGAGCCCGGCGCGGGTCCGCTCGGCGGTCGGCAGGGTGCCGGTCATCTCGGGTGAGATGTCCAGGTCGGTGTAGAGGTGCGGGGAGGTGTGGTAGGTCTCCAGCGGCTCGGGCATGTCGAGGCCCAGCGTCTTGTCGATGATCCGCCACCGGGGCATGTCGTCCCAGTCGACGAAGGTGACCGCGACCCCGGTCGCCCCGGCCCGGCCGGTACGACCGATCCGGTGGGTGTAGGTGTCCTGGTCCTCGGGGCAGTCGTAGTTGATGACGTGGGTGACGCCGCTGACGTCGATGCCCCGGGCGGCCACGTCGGTGGCGACCAGGGTGTCGATCTTGCCGGCCCGGAACGCCCGCAGCGCCCGTTCCCGCGCGCCCTGGCCCAGGTCGCCGTGCACGGCGGCCACCGCGAAGCCCCGGAAGTCGAGGTCCTCGGCGACCCGGTCGGCGGCCCGCTTGGTACGGGTGAAGATCATGGTCAGCCCGCGCCCCTCGGCCTGGAGGATCCGCGCCACGATCTCGATCTTGTTCATCGAGTGGGTGCGGTACGCCAGCTGCTGGGTCTGCGGGGACGGCCCGGTCTCGGCGGTGTGCCCGGCGTGGATCGTCACCGGCCGGCGCAGGAACCGCCGGGAGAGGGTGACGATCGGGTCCGGCATGGTCGCCGAGAAGAGCATGGTCTGCCGGTCCTCCGGCAGCATCGCCAGGATCTTCTCGACGTCGTCGAGGAAGCCCAGGTCGAGCATCCGGTCGGCCTCGTCGAGCACCAGCGCGCGGACCCGGTCCAGCCGCAGGTGCTTCTGCTTTTGCAGGTCCATCAGCCGACCCGGGGTGCCGACCAGGATCTCCACGCCCTTGCGCAGCGCGTCGATCTGCGGCTCGTACGCCACGCCGCCGTAGATCGGCAGCACCCGGACGCCCCGGGTACGGCCGGCGGCGGCGAGGTCCTTGGCGACCTGGATGCCCAGCTCACGGGTGGGTACGACGACCAGCGCCTGCGGCACGCCGTCGCTGCCCTCGGCCGGGGCGAAGACCCGCTCCAGCAGCGGGACGCCGAAGCCGAGGGTCTTGCCGGTGCCGGTGGGGGCCTGGCCGATCAGGTCGGTGCCGCGCAGGGCGATCGGCAGCGCGTACTCCTGGATCGCGAAGGCGCGGGTGATGCCCGCCGCGGCCAGGGCCTCGACGGTCTCGGGCCGCGCGCCGAGCGCGGCGAACGTGGGGGCCTCCGGGCGGACCGGGGCGGTGGGGGCCAGTTCCTGGCCCTCCAGTTGGTCGAGAATCTGTTCGCTCATCTGGATCTGGGGGTGCCCTCTCGTGGTGCGCCCCGTGGTGTCCTCAGGGCGCGGTCGGTATGGCGTGGGCCACGCGATCGACGGCGGAGAATCGCCGTGTCAGACCGGGCCGCACGCGCGCCGTGGGCAGGACTTCGATCAGATCGGCGCCCACGGCAACTACCTCATCCTACCCGAGCGGGTGGGTACACGCCCCTGACCTGGATGGCCGGCTTTTCGGCAGGGGTGAAAAATGTGACCCGCGTCACCGGGTCGCCCTGCGGCGGGTGCTGCCCGCCGCAGGGTCGGACCGGTTCAGCGAACGGTGAAACCGACCGCGCGGGCGGACGCCTCGGCGATCTCGACGTAGGCGACCTTGGTGACCGGCACGATGACCCGTCGACCCTTCTCGTCGGTCAGGGAGAGCGTCCCCTCCGCCTTGGCGAAGGCGTCGGTCACGATCTGCTCGATCTCGGCCGGCGACTGCGCGCTCTCCAGAACCAGCTCGCGCGGCGCGTACTGCACGCCGATCTTGACCTCCACTGTGCCTCCTCAGGTGGGCGAGATAGCCGCCGATCGGAAGGCTATCCGATCTCGGGGCCGGATGTTCAGGCCGACTCACCCTGGAGCGGGAAGCTCGCGATGCCCCGCCAGGACAGCGCCGCGACCAGCGCCTCCGCCTCGGCCTTCGGCACCTGCCGACCGCCGGCCAGCCAGAACTGGGCGGCCGTCTCGGCCGCGCCGACCAGGCCGGAGGCGAGCAGCTCGGCGTGCGCCCGGCTGACCCCGGTGTCCGAGATGATGGTGTCGGTTATCGCCGCGATGCAGCCCTGTTCCACCCGCTCGACCCGCTGCCGGACGGCCGGGTCGTTGCGCAGGTCGGATTCGAAGACGAGCCGGAACGCCTCGCTCTCGTGGTCGACGAAGTCGAAGTACGCGCGCACCGACGCGCCCACCCGCTCCTTGTTGTCGTTGGTGCCGCGCATCGCGTCGTGCACCTTGGCGACGATGGCGTCACAGTGCGTGTCGAGCAGCGCCAGGTACAGATCCATCTTTCCCGGGAAGTGCTGGTACAGCACCGGCTTGGAAACCCCGGCCCGCTCGGCGATGTCGTCCATGGCGGCGGCGTGGTACCCCTGCGCCACGAACACCTCCTGAGCCGCCGCGAGTAGCTGCTTACGGCGTGCTGAACGGGGCAGCCGGGTGGGCCGGCCGGCAGTCTGCGCACCGTTCCCCACAGCGGTCATGGGAACCTCCGAGTTTCGTCATTCCAGCCGGCACTTTTACCCCGTACCGGTCAGGGCACTCACCCCGGCCCCGGAATTGGCCCGCCGCTGTAACTTATCGCCACTGTCACCACACGGTAGCCTCAGCGGGGGCGACCAAGGAGCGCGCGGTGAGTGAATCAGGGCAACCCGGTGCCGCCACCCCGGGAGAGCACGGCGACGGGACGGGTCAGCAGGACGACCTGGCCCGCTCCGCCAGTGGGTGGGCACCAGCGACCGGGTGGTCCGGCGGCGTCGACGCCCCGGGTTACCGGGAGGCCGGGTCGCCGTGGAACCGGCCCGACCCCGCCGGCGGCTGGGGCGGCCAGCCGTCACGGCACGGTGATCTACCTGCGCCGTTCGCCACCCCGTCGGCCGACGAGGAAACCCCCCGCAACGGTCGGGCCCACCGCAATGGTCACGACTCGGCACCGGATTTCCCGGCCCCGCTGCGTCGCCCGGTGAGCGCCCCGCCCGGCGGGCCGGGCCACCCCGTCGCCGACCCCCGGGTCACCGACGGTGACCGACTGGTCGTGCCGGCCCCCCGGCCGGCGTCCCCGGCCGGGCCGCAGCACGACCCGGAGGCCGCCCGGCATTCCTCGGACGACCCCGCCACGCCCCGGTCGGCCCACTGGCCCACGGGCGACCTGCCCACCTCGGCCCCACCCGCGGTGCAGGTCCCCCCGGTGGGCACCGCCGCCTCCGGCTTCGAGGTTCCCCCCGGCTTCCACGCCCCCGAGCGGGGCGGGGCCGGTTCCTCCCCGGACGACCCCCGCGACCGCTTCTCCGGGCCGGACGGGTCACACGGGACCGACCGCCCCGAGCCCACCACCGACACCGGGCCGCCCGGGACGGACCCCCGGGGCGCCGGCGAGCCGTCGCCCGGCGAGCGCCGGGCGACCGCCGGGCCGGACGAGCCGGACTGGTCCGGACCGAGCTGGAACCGCCCGAGCTGGGGCGGGACCTGGGCACCCTCCTGGTCACGGGACGAGGAACCACCCGTCGGCCGACGGGCCCGTGCCGAACGCGCGGCGGAGTGGTCGGCCGAGGCCGCCCGCCCGTACGAGCCGGTGCGTGCCGAGCCGGCCCGGCCGTACCAGCCGGTGCGTGCCGAGCCCGCCCGCCCGTACGAGCCGGTGCGCTCGGAGGTGCCCCGCCCGTACGAGCTGACCCGGACCGAACCGGCCACCCCACCGGCCCTGCCGGAGCCCACCGTCGAGCGGTCCGGGCGGGAACGGCCGGCCGCCGAGCGGGTCGCCCCGGGTCGCCCCGGCGTCGACCACCCCGAACGCGCCTGGTCCGGGCGCACCGGGGAACACCCCGTACCGGACTGGGACGAGCGCGCCGACCGGCCGGAGCGGCACGAGCCCACCGACCGCTCCGAGCGGGACCGGCCCGGTCCGGGCTGGTCCGAGCGGAGCGCCCGCCCGGAGCGGGACTGGTCCGACCCCGCCGGGCGGGACTGGGCCGACCGGTCCGAGCGGGACTGGTCCGACCCGGCCGGGCGGAACTGGTCCGGTCCCGGCGAGCGGGACCGGTCGCCCGCCGAGCCGCCACGGCTGCACCCGGTCGAGCCGGTCGAGCCGCCACGGCTGCACCCGGCCGACCGGCCCGACTGGTCGACGGGGAGACCCGCCGAGGTGCCCCCGGCCCCCCGGGAGGTGCCGGCCGGCCCGCCGCCCCTGCCCCGGGACGAGCCCGCCGTCCGGGACGAGCCGGGCGTCGTGCCGCCCCCGACCCGCGACGAGTCCACCGTCCTGCGGGACGAGCGGGCCGCCACGCTGCCGGCCGCCGTCCGTGCCGACCAGCCGTTCCGGCTCCCGCGCGACGAACCGTCGCCCCGCCCGGCGACCTCCCCGCCCGGCCGCGCCGACCAGCCGTTCCGACTCCGGTCGGTGCCGACCGAGCCGGCCGCCCCCACCGACCTGCCCGGCCACCCGCCGGAGCCCCTTCCCACCGCCGGTGCCCCCGCCACGAGCGGGCCACGCCGCCTGGACCAGATCCCCTCCGCGCCCGCCCCGACGAGCGCACCCCCCTACGCGGCCCGCCGATCCGCGCCCGACCCGCTGACCACGACCGAGCAGGTGGTGGACGGACGGAGACCGGACCGGGGCACGGCGGTGCTGCCGCAGCGCGTCCCCGCCGAACCGGACGTGCCCGTCGTGCCGGAGCCGCCAGCCGTGGAGCCCCCCGCCGAGACCCCGGAACTCGCCCGGATCGCCACCCACCTGCGACGCGACGACGAGCCCGCGCCGCTGCGCGAACGCCCCGAGGGCTTCGACGTCAACGCGATCCTGGACGCCGTACGTGAGGTGGCCGGGGTTCGCGACGCGGCGCTGCGGCGTACCCCGGCCGGGGCGCACAGCCTGCGGCTCGACCTGTCCGACGGGGCCGACCCGGCGGAGGTGAGCCGGCTGGTGGCCCGCCTGCTCCAGGAGCGGATGGGTCTCGCCGCCGCACCGCAGAGCCTGTCCGGTGAGCCGAGCGCCGCGGTGCCACCGCCGATGCGCCGCCGTACCGGTGAACCCCGCGTCGTCGAGCCGTCCGCCGGGGTGCCGACCCCGGCGGGGGAGCGGCCGGCCGGTGACCCGGCCCGGTCGGCGGAGCCACCGACCGTCCGGCCGGGTGCGGAGCGACCGGCCACCGGGGTGCGCGCCGACGCGGCGACCGGTGGCCCGGCGCGCGACGCCGAGGACCCGCCGGCCGAGCAGTCACCGACGGCGTCCGGGGTGCCCCGGCGACGCCGGCAGTCGACCCCGCACCGGGGTCGGGCCAGCGTGGAGGAGACCCTCCCGGGTGCGCTGCCGCCCACCGGCAGCCCGGCGACGCTCAACGCGTCGTACTCGGGCGGGCAGATGACCACGACGGAGACCGCGCCCTCGCGACCGCTGGACACCGGCGGCGTGCCGGGGCCCCGGGTGGTCATCGACCACGTCCAGGTGAGCACCTTCGGCCTGGACGCCAACGTGGAGGTACGCCTGCTCACCGCCGGTGAGCCGGCCGCCGGGCACGCCACCGGGCCGGCCGTGGACGGGTACGTCCTGCGGCTGTGCGCGGTGGCCGCCGCCGCGGCGGTCGACGAGTTGCTGCGGCACGCCGAGCGCACCGCCGAACGGGGGCGGTGTTTCGTCGAGCACGCCGCCGTGGTGCCGTTCGGCAACTGCGAGGTGGCGACCGTGGTCGTGCTGCTGGTCTGCGACGGCTGGGTGGAGCAGTTGGCCGGGTCGGCGCTGGTCTCCGGGGACCCGCGCCAGGCGGTGGTGCGGGCGACCCTGGCGGCGGTCAACCGTCGCCTCGAAGCGCTGCTCGCCTGACCGGCCACATTGTCGGCACGGGGCCGGAACGGGAACACTTGCCGGTATGAAGCGCGCCGCCCTCTGGCCCGAGGAGCACCTGCCCCCGCACCGGCTGCCCCCGCCCTGGCCCGGCCGGCCGGTACGCCTCGACGGCACGGTCACCTACGTCCGGGACACCCCGGCCACCGGCCCGGACGCGGAACCGGCGCTGTACGTGCACGGGCTGGGTGGTTCGTCGCAGAACTGGACGGACCTCGCCGGCCTGCTCGCCGACCGGCTCGACGGGCAGGCGATCGACCTGCCCGGTTTCGGGCGTAGCGAGCCGGGGCTGCGGTACACGATCCCGGCCTTCGCCGACCGGGTGGTGCGCTGGATCGAGCACTCCGGCCGGGGCCCGGTGCACCTGTTCGGCAACTCGCTGGGCGGCGCCGTCTCGGTGTACGTCGCCGGTCGCCGGCCGGATCTGGTGCGTACCCTGACGCTGATCTCCCCGGCGCTGCCGTTCCTGAACTTCGGCCGCTCGTTGCAGGGACGGATGCTGCCGCTGCTGGCCATTCCGCGCGGGGAGCGGCTGGCCGCCTGGCGGCTCGCCCAGCTCGCCCCGGAGGTGATGGCCCGGCAGGCGATGGAGGCGTGCGTGGCCGACCTGAGCCGGATCAGCGAGCAGCGCCGGCAGGAGGCGTTGGAGGAGATCCGGGTCCGCTACGAGGCGCCCCACTACGCCGCCGCGTACGTGCGTACGTTCCGGGGGCTGGTCGCCAGTTTCCTGCGGTCGTACCTGCCGGGGCCGGAGTCCCTGTGGCGGATCGCCGCCGGCATCGGGGCGCCCACGCTGGTGGTCGGGGGGATGAAGGACCGGCTGGTGGACGTGCGGGTGGCCCCGCAGACGGCCCGGGTCATCCCGGACAGCCGGCTGATGATGCTGGCCGACGTCGGGCACGTGGCCCAGTTGGAGGTGCCGCGTACGGTGGCCCGCGCCGTGTTGCACCTGCTCGCCGAGTCGACGTCGGGCCCGTCGCCGCGGCGTCCCGTGGCCCTGCCGGGTGATGACGCGCCGGGGTTCGGTGGTGACGGAAGGTCGCAGTCCGGCATGGCATCCTGACCCGGATGTCTGCGCTCCCCTCCCGTGGCCCACGTCCGATCCGGCTCCTGCGGCCCGCGCCCGGCACCGGCCGGTGGCGTCCGACGGCGCTGGTGGCCCTGCTGCTGGTGGTGACCTCCGGCGGGCTGGCCGTCGCCACCCCGCCGCCGGTTGCCGGCCGGCTGGTCGCCGGCCCGG
>NZ_JACGMO010000201.1:0-7446 GCF_015354745.1 Micromonospora sp. S-DT3-3-22 | reverse complement strand
CTCTCACCGGGCGCGCCGTTGACCGCGTTGGCCGGCAACAGCCCGGTCGGCGGTGGCGACCCGGACGTGCTCCCCGCGCTGGCCGGCCTGGTCGCCGGCCTCGGCACCGCGCTGTTGCTGGCCCGGACGGCGGGCGTCCCGGGGCGGCGCGGTCACCGCCCGGATTCGTCGGCCGGTGGGTCGGCGCGCCCGGCCAGCGCCGAGCGGCGGTACCCGTAGCACGCGTAGATCAGCCCGCCGAGCAGGAACCAGGCGGCGAACCGCAGCCAGGTGACGTGGTCGAGGAAGCTGATCAGCCAGATCGAGAAGATCACCCCGAGCGCCGGCACCACCGGCATCCCGGGCAGCCGGAACGTCCGTGGGGCGTCCGGGCTGCGGTAGCGCAGCACGATCACCGCGACACAGACCACCACGAAGGCGAGCAGGATGCCGATGTTGGTCAGCTCGGCGGCCTGCCGGATCGGTAGGAAACCGGCGATCACCGCCGAGGCCACCCCGACGATCCAGGTGACCCGGGTGGGCACCCGGCGGACCGGGTGCACCTTGGCGAACCAGGCCGGCAGCAGGCCGTCGCGGCTCATCGAGAACCACACCCGGGTCACCCCGAGCATGAAGGTGAACATCACCGTCAGGATGCCGATGATCGCCCCGACGGCGATGACGCTGGCCAGGCCCGAGAGCCCGACCGAGGCGAACGCGGAGGAGAAGCCGCTCTCCGGGTCGATGTCCCGGTAGTTCTGCATCCCGGTCAGCACCAGGGTGGCCAGCACGTACAGCACCATCGAGATGACCAGCGACCAGACGATCGCCTTCGGCATGTGCCGGCGGGCGTCGCGGGACTCCTCGGCGGCGGTGCTCATCGCGTCGTAGCCGAACACGGCGAAGAAGACCGTGGCCGCGCCGGTGAACGCCCCACCGAGCCCGAACGGGAAGAACGGCGAGTAGTTGGCGGTGCGGACGTGGAAGAAGCCGACCACGATCACCAGCAGCACCACGGCCACCTTCACCCCGACCACGACCGTCTCGAACCGGGCGGCGGTCCGGATGCCCAACGTCAGCAGGAAGGCGATCAGCAGGCAGAGCAGCACGGCGAACAGGTCCACCACGTGCCCGTCGCCGGTGCCCGGGGCGCCCAGCATCCAGGCCGGCAGGTCGACACCGAGCTGCCCGACGAGGAAACCGAAGTAGCCGGAGATGCCGATCGCCACCACCGCCACGATCGCGGTGTACTCCAGCAGCAGGTCCCAGCCGATGAACCAGCCGACCGCCTCGCCGAGCACCGCGTAGCCGTAGGTGTAGGCCGAGCCGGCCTTGGGGATCATGCCGGCGAACTCGGCGTACGACAGCGCCGCCGCCGCGCTGGCCAGCCCGGCGATCAGGAACGACACCAGCACGGCCGGCCCGGCGGTCTCGTTGGCTACCGCCCCGGCCAGGGCGAAGATGCCGGCCCCGATGATGCCGCCGACGCCGATCGCGGTGAGTTGCCACAACCCCAGCGAACGGGACAACCCCTGGTCGGTCTCGTCGGCGATCTCCTCGACCGGCTTGCGGCGGAAGATCCCGCCGCGGTCGACTGTGGAGGCCATCGTCGTCCCCTTCCGCCGGAGTACATCCACCTTGGTTGATACTCCCTGTGCGGCGGATGCACAATCGGCAACGACCCGGTCACGCTCGAACGGGACGCCGGGCCGGGGCACCGGGCTACGGCTGCGGCGGGGCCTGCCCACCCGGGCGCGGAGCCGGCCGCCAATACTGCCGTCCGCCCTCGTCCCGGACGACCACCCCGATCCGGGCCAGCTCCCCCCGCAGTTCCCGGACGTCGCGCGCCCGGTCGGCGTCGACGGCCCGCTGCCGGGCGCGCAGCAGCGGGTCCGCCCCCGGCGGCAGGTCGGGCAACCCCTCCACCCACCGCCGGTACGCCTCCCGGTGCGGGTCGGCGTCCCGCCACGGCCACCCGTGCCCGTCGAAGGCGTCCCGCAGCCGCCGCCGGCTCAGGTCGGAGCGTTCCCGGGCCAGCTCCGCGCCGGCCGGACCGAGCAGCACCAGCTCCCTGCCGTCGACGAAGACGGCGGTGACGGTGCGCCGGGGCAGCTCGCGGTCGACGCCGTCGCGCCGCCACCGCACCCCGCCCCGGTCCACCGTGACGATCAACCGTTCCCGGGTGCCGACGTGGGCGACGAACAGGCCGGCCAGCACCCCGAGCGTCACGCCCCCGGCCAGCGCCCGCCGGTACGGCAGCCCGGCGACCAGCTCGAACCACCCCTGCACCGGAGCCCAGGGCAGCCCGGCCACCCAGTCGGCGACCAGCGGCAGCAGGCCACCCACGGCGACGCCCAGCAGCGGGAAGCCGACCCACAGCACCACCAGCTCCCCGACGTCACCACCGACCCTGGTCGCGGCGTCCGGCTCCCGCCCCCGCATGGTCAGTGCACCTCACGCCGCAGCGTGCGTGCCATCCCGACGGCGAGCGGCGCGACCACCCAGACCAGCAGGGACACTCCGAGCCGACCCCACTGCCCGACGGTCATGTCCGGGCCGAGCAGCGGCTCCATGGTGATCGAGGTGTCCAGCCAGCGGGCCGGGCCGTGCAGGGCCGCGATCATCGCGGACAGGATGCCCCACACGGTCGGCAGCAGCAGCGAGGTGACGATCGCCAGCGGGGTGTTGAGCAGCAGCAACCCGAATCCCGCGCCGATCAGCACGTTGATGGACTGGAACACGGCGGCGTGCCCGGCCAGCGTCCAGTCGAAGTCCCAGCTCCCCGACCCGCCGGTGACCCCCGAGAGCACTGTGCCGACGGCGGCGACGGCCAGGCTCACCAGCACCGACGCCAACGCGGCGAGCAGCACGGCGGCGAGCTTGGCGACGATCACCCGTTCCCGGCGCGGCACCAGGGCGAACGTGGTCAGCGCGGTGCGTTGGGACCACTCGGCGGTGATCGACAGGATGCCCAGCACCGGCAGCAGCAGTGCCACCGGCGCCAGCGACGCGGTGAAGAAGTTGGTGAAGGTCTGCGCGGCGTCGTCGACGAAGCGCAGTTGCAGCGCGACGATCGCGGCGGCGATCAGCCCGATCGAGGCCAGCAGCCAACGGCCGGCCCGGGTGTCGCCGAGCTTGCGCAGCTCCACCCCGACCAGCCGGGTCAGGGACGGCCCGGCCACGACCGGCCGGACGGTGGTGGGGGGAGTGGTCGTCACGGTGGTCACTGCACGGCCTCCTTGGTGCTCGCGCCGGCGGTCAGGGTGAGGAAGAGCTGTTCCAGGCCACCGCCGCCGGCCGGCCGCAGCTCGGTCAGGACCAGCCCGGCGTCGGCGGCGGCCTGCCCGACGGCGTCGGGTTCGGCGCGGACCACGCACCCGCCGTCGGCGCTGGCGGTGGCGTCCAGCCCGGCCCGGTCGAGGGTGAGCCGCAGGGCGTGCGGGTCGCGGGCCCGGACCAGGGTGCCGGCCCCGGCCAGCAGCTCGTCCTTGCCGCCCTGGGCGACCACCCGGCCGCCGCCGATCACCACCAGCCGGTCGGCGACCGCCTCCACCTCCCGCAGCAGGTGGGAGGAGAGCAGCACGGTGCCGCCCCGGTCGGCGAAGTCGCGCAGCAGGCCGCGCATCCAGAAGATCCCCTCCGGGTCCAGGCCGTTGGCCGGCTCGTCGAGGACCAGCACCCGGGGCTCACCCAGCAGCGCCAGCGCCAGGCCGAGCCGCTGCCGCATCCCCAGCGAGTACGCCCCGACCCGCCGCTTCGCCGCCACCGGGTTCAGGCCCACCCGGTCGAGCACCGCGGGCACCCGGTCGGCGTCCACGCCCATGATCCGGGCGGCCAGGAACAACGTCTCCCGCCCGCTGCGCCCGACGTGCTGCGCGGAGGCGTCCAGCAGCACGCCCACCTCGCGGCCCGGGTTGGGCAGCTCGCGGTAGGGCTGACCGGCGACGGTGGCGGTGCCGGAACTCGGGCGGGTCAGCCCGCAGAGCATCCGCATGGTGGTGGACTTGCCCGCCCCGTTCGGGCCGAGGAAACCGGTCACCGTGCCCGGTTCGCAGCGGAACGAGACGTCGTCGACGGCGGGATGCGGGCCGTACCGCTTGGTGAGGTGGTCAACTGCGATCATGCCGTCGAGCCTGTCCCAGCCACCCGGCCGGGCGCTGCGGCCGGCGGTCGAGGTCCGCCCCTACCTCGGTCTACCCGCAGACCTCGACTTTGGTTGGTGTCCGCGGCGCCGTTCGGCTTTCTAGCATGGGTGGGTGAGTGCTGCCGTCGTACCCGATCATCCCTGGCTGCTGCCGGGGGCGCTGACGCCCGAGGCGAGGGCGGCCCGGCGGACGCCCCGGGACTGGCTGGTCGACACGGTGGCCTTCCTGCTCGCCGTCGGCTGGGCGCTGGTGGCGTTCGGGGACGCGATGTCGCCCGACCCGCAGTTCGCCCACAACGCCGGGCCGTCCTGGCTGGTCGGGGTGGACCTGGCGGCGGGCCTGAGCTACTGCGCGGCGCTGTGGCTGCGTCGGCGCTGGCCGGTCGGGCTGGCCGTGGCCGGCCTGCCGCTGGCGCTGTTCTCGGTGACCGCCGGGGTGGCGATGCTGGTCGTGGTGTTCACCGTGCTGATCCACCGGCCGCTGCCGATCGGCGCGGCGCTGGTCAGCTTCCACCTGGCGGTCATCCCGCTCTACACCGTCGTACGCCCCGACCCGACGCTGCCCTACTGGGCGACGGTGGCCTGGACGCTGATGTTCGTCGGGATCGTGGTGGCGTGGGCGCTGTTCGTCCGCGCCCGCCGGCAGTTGGTGCTGTCGCTGCGGGACCGGGCCCACCGGGCCGAGGCCGAGCAGCAACTCCGCGTCGACCAGGCCCGCCAGTTGGAGCGCACCCGGATCGCCCGGGAGATGCACGACGTGCTGGCGCACCGGATCTCGCTGCTCAGCCTGCACGCCGGGGCGTTGGAGTTCCGCCCGGACGCGCCGCCGCAGGAGGTGGCGCGGGCGGCCGGGGTGATCCGGGGCAGCGCCCACGCCGCCCTCCAGGACCTGCGCGAGGTGATCGGGGTGCTCCGGGCCGACACCGCCGGCGGCGACGCCGCACCGGAACGCCCCCAGCCCACCCTCGCCGACGTGCCCGCGCTGATCGCCGAGTCCCGGGCCGCCGGGGTCCGGGTCACCCTGGTCGACGAGGTCGCCGAACCGACGCGGGTGCCGACGGCGGTGGGGCGCAGCGCGTACCGGATCGTGCAGGAGGGGCTGACCAACGCGCGCAAGCACGCCCCCGACACGACGGTCGGCGTCCGGCTGGCCGGCGGCCCGGGGCGGGAGCTGGCGGTGGAGATCCGCAACCCCTGGCCGGTGGGCACCTCCGCGCCGGCCCTGCCGGGCGCCGGCACCGGGCTGGTCGGCATCGCCGAGCGGGTCACCCTGGCCGGTGGCCGGCTGACCCACGGCCGGGACGGGGCGACCGGGGACTTCCGGCTGGCGGCCCGGCTGCCGTGGCCGGCATGAGCCGCCCGGCCGCCCGGCTGCCCGGCGGTGCCCGGTGACCGGCATGACGGACGGCGACGCCGCCCCGGTGCGGGTGTTGATCGTCGACGACGACCCGCTGGTCCGCGCCGGGCTGTCGATGATCCTCGGGGGTGTGCCGGACGTCCGGGTGGTGGGCGAGGCCGCCGACGGCGACGAGGTCCCCGCCGCCGTCGCCCGGTGTACGCCGGACGTGGTGCTGATGGACATCCGGATGCCCCGGGTCGACGGGCTGGCCGCCACCGAGGCGCTGCGGGCGTTGCCGGACCCGCCGGAGGTGCTGGTGCTGACCACCTTCGACGCCGACGAGCAGGTGCTGCGCGCGTTGCGGGCCGGGGCGGGTGGTTTCCTGCTCAAGGACACCCCGCCCGCCGAGATCGTCCGGGCGGTGCTGCGGGTGGCCGCCGGTGAGGCCACCCTGTCGCCGACGGTGACCAGGCAGTTGATCAGCCACCTGACCGTGGGGCCCACGCCGGGTCCGGACCGGCGTCGGGACCGGGCGCTGCGGCTGCTGGCCGGGCTCACCGAGCGGGAACACGAGGTCGCGGTGGCGCTCGGCCACGGCCGGACCAACGCGGAGATCTCGGCGGAGCTGTTCATGAGCGTGGCGACGGTGAAGGCGTACGTGTCCCGGCTGCTGACCAAGCTGGCGCTGAACAACCGGGTCCAGGTGGCGCTGCTGGTCCACGACGCGGGCCTGGTGTGACGATCTGAAGCACCCAGATTCGATGACCCTCATTTTTGGTGGTATCAAATCTGAGTGCATCGGAGCGGGGTATGCACGGCTTCGTGGGGCGGGACCGGGAACTCGCCCTGCTCGACGGCATGCTGGCCGAGGTCAGCCGGGGAGGGCGGGCTGGTCGCCCCGGGCGGGCACTGCTGATGCGGGGGCGGCGTCGGGTCGGCAAGTCCCGCCTGGTCGAGGAGTTTGTCGACCGGGCCGGGGTGCCGGCACCTGTTCTTCACCGCGTCCGCCCAGCCCACCGCCGACCCGTACCTGCGCTTCTGGCTCACCTTTCTCGGCCCGTACCTGCCTAAGATCGAGCGCGGGCGGGGCGATCTCACCCTGGCCCGGCTGCGTACTTCCTGGACGTCCTGGCGGGGGCGGGCGATCGAGCCGGTGGTACGGGAGTCGCTGCGCCGGCTGCCCGCCGGCCACCTGCCGGCGGACACCGGCGTGGTGGGCGGCTACTGGACCCGGACCAACGATCCGGAGATCGACCTGGTCGGGGCGGACCGTGGACCGGTCGCCCGGCGGATCACCGTCGTCGGCTCGGTGAAGTGGCTGGAGAACCGGCCCTTCGACGGGCACGACCTGGGACGGCTCACCCTGCACCGGCCCCGGCTGCCCGGTGCCGACGAACAGGTGCCGCTGCTGGCGGTGACCCGGGCCGGCGCGGTGGTGGACGGGGTGCGGGTGTTGACGCCGGAGGATCTGCTCACCGCGTGGGGGGATTGAACCGCCGCCGGTCACCGCCCGTACCACTGCGCGAGGATGCGTTGCGGCGATTCAGCCGCAGTCGCTGCCGAGTTGCGGGAGGCCTGCCGTGCGAGTTGGTGAGCAGTCGACGGACCCCATCGATCAGGTTCTGGGCGAGGTGCCGGTGCCCGCCTCGTTGACACCCGAGGACGTCCGGCTCGCGGTGCGAGCGGTCGTGGTGCACGCCGCCGAGGAATGGCCCAACGGGCCGCTGTGCCGCAACGACGGCGCGTCGTACCCGTGCCGGCTGCACCGCTGGGGGCGGCGGGTGCTGGAGAACCACGGGCTGAACGAGCGTCAGATCGACGCGTTGATCCGGCACGGGAACCCGTTCGTGCACGTGCCCTTCCCGTTCACCTACACCACGCCCCGGCCCGGCGCGGCCCCGGCGCGGACCGCCCCGGCGGCCGGCTACCCGGCCCGTGGCCAGGCCGGTCGGCCGGTCGCGCCCGGGGCGCGGCCCGCCGCGGC
>NZ_JACGMO010000200.1:0-7471 GCF_015354745.1 Micromonospora sp. S-DT3-3-22 | reverse complement strand
GGCTACGGCTACACCCGTGACTACCCCGTCGAACGCATGATGCGCGACGCCAAGATCACCCAAATCTACGAAGGCACCAACCAGGTCCAACGCATCGTCATGGCCCGCCAACTCCTCAAGGACTGACCGGCTGTCCCGTGGCCCTTCCGGTCCGGACGCCTGCTGCGCAACTGGTCGCGCCGGACGGAAGCCGGGCCGTCCTGACAGCGACCCTGCCTTGGTCATCGGGGCGCGGGTGGGCCGGTCGGGCCGGCCCACCCGGCGGCGTCAACGGTTGTCGGTGCTGTTCTCCGGCTTCGCCCCGTAGCGCGGCGGCGCGGACCACGGCGACTCGCTGCTGGTCCGCCGGGGCAGCGGCTCGGTGGGGGTGTCCAGATCGGGGTAGCCCAGGGTGAGCGGGGCGGTGTCCGGCTCGCTGCGGGCCGGTGGGGGCGGCGGCCAGTCGCTCGTGGCGAAACTGGGCGGTGGCGGGGTGTCGTCGTCGGCCGGGGCCGGTTCCACGCCGGTCGCCGGCTGCGGCCAGCGCCGCCACCGCTGGGCGCTGAACACGGCCATCAGCAGCAGCAGACCGATCAGGAACAGGGTGCCGTCCTGCACCGGCTGGCGCAGCGGCAGTGGATCGCCGAGCACCTTCCAGTCGCCGGGAATCCGGTCGAGCACGGTGAACGGTGCGATGAACATCCCGACGTACGGGGTGACCAGCAGCAGCCCGGCGACGAGCGGGCCGACCGGCGAGGTGCGCAGGGTGCCGACCAGGCCGAGCAGGATGCCGGCGACGCCGAGGTAGACGGCCGGCTCGATCAGGTTGGCCGTGCTGTACGTGCCGATCTCCACCCAGCGGTCCACGGTCCGGCCCGACCCGTCCTGCCCGAGAGTGATCAACACCCACGTGACGGGCGCCACCACCAACCCGGCGAGGAAGCTCCAGAGATGTCGCATTGGCGCACCGTACCGTTTCTGCCATGACCGAGCACCCCACCACCCCTGCCGGCAAGCCGACGTCGTACTCCCGGGTCACGCTGAGTCGCATCATGACCGCTGTCGATGTCAATCTGTACGGGACCGTGCACGGTGGGGTGTTGATGAAGTTCGTCGACGACGTGGCCGGAGCGGCGGCGGCCCGGCACAGCGGCGGTACGGCGGTGACCGCCTCGATCGACGAGATCGTCTTCTCCGAACCCGTCCGGGTGGGCGATCTCGTGCACGCCCACGCCCAGGTCAACTGGACCGGCAACACTTCGATGGAGGTGGGCGTGAAGGTGGTCGCCGAGCGGTGGGACTCGGCCGAGGACGAGCCGGTCCGGGTGGCCACCGCGTACCTGGTGTTCGTCGGGGTGGACGTGGGCGGCGCGCCCCGGGCGGTCCGTCCGGTGCTGCCGGAGACCGCCGAGGACGAGCGCCGCTACAAGGAGGCCGAGATCCGCCGCGCCCACCGCCTCGCCAAACGCCGCGCGATCCAAGCCCACCGCGCCTCCTGACCCCTCGCACTCCCACCCGCTCCCCGGCCCGACCCGTCCGCACTCTCGCCCGGCCCCACCCTCCTGCCCGGCCCCGCTTTCGCCCCGCCCTGCTCCGCCCCACCTCTCGCCCGCCCTGCCCGCTCTAGCCCCGGTGATCAAGAGGTTTACGTCAGTCTCCGAGGCGAGATTGACGCTAACTTCTTGATCACCGGGGTGTGGTGCGGTGATCAAGAGGTTTGCGTCAACTTCGGGCTGAAAGCTGACCGGAATCTCTTGATCACCGAGCCCTGCCCAGTCCAGCCCGACCTCGGCACGCGCCCGGGTCGGGGTCGGGGCCGGGCTGTGTGTGCAGGTGGGGACGGATTGTGTGCGCGGGGCACGTTTCCGTGTCGGGCCCCGGTGTGGATGATGGCGCTGCGAGGTAGGCAAGATGGCGGCATGGCCGGGCACAGTGCCGTGTGGGCCTCAGGGAGGGTGGAGCGGTGGGTGACGTGCTGTGGACGCCGCCGGCGGACGTACGCGAACGGTCCCGGATCGGGGGCTACCTGCGGTGGCTGCGGGAGCACCGGGGGCTGGACTTCGCCGACTACGACGCGCTGTGGCAGTGGTCGGTCACCGACCTGGACGCCTTCTGGCGTTCGATCTGGGACCACTTCGCGGTGGTGGCGCACACCCCGCCGACGGCGACCCTGGGCGACGCGGCGATGCCCGGCGCCACCTGGTTCCCCGGCGCGACGCTCAACTACGCCGAGAACGTGCTGCGGATGCCCGGCCGGGCCGACGACGACCCGGTGGTGGTCGCGCACTCCCAGACCCGCCCGCCGGTCACCCTGACCGCCGCCGAACTGCGGGAGCAGGTCCGCCGGGTGGCGGCCGGGCTGCGTCGGCTCGGCGTCGTCGCCGGGGACCGGGTGGCCGCGTACGCGCCGAACGTCCCCGAGACGTACGTGCTCCTGCTGGCGACCAGCAGCCTGGGGGCGATCTTCTCGTCCTGCGCCCCGGAGTTCGGCACCCGTAGTGTCGTCGACCGCTGGCAGCAGATCGCCCCGAAGGTCCTGGTGGCCGTGGACGGCTACCGGTACGGCGACAAGCCGGTCGACCGGCGGGCCGAGGTGGCCGCCATCCGGGCCGCCCTGCCGTCACTGACCCACACCGTCCACGTGCCCTACCTCCACCCCGGCTCCGCCGACGTACCGCAGGGGGGCCTGAGCTGGGCCGAGCTGGCGGCGGAGACCGACGAGCCGCTGGCCTTCACCCCGGTCCCGTTCGACCACCCGCTCTACGTGCTCTACTCCTCGGGCACCACCGGCCTGCCGAAGCCGATCGTGCACGGCCACGGCGGCATCCTGCTGGAACATCTCAAGATGCTGGCCCTGCACCACGATCTCGGTCCGGCCGACCGGTTCTTCTGGTTCACCACCACCGGCTGGATGATGTGGAACTTCCTGGTCTCCGGGCCGGCCGTCGGGGCGACGATCGTGTTGTTCGACGGCAACCCCGGTCATCCCGACCTGGGTGCGCTGTGGCGGCTGGCCGAGGAGACCGGCACCACCTACTTCGGCACGTCCGCGCCGTTCCTGCTGGCCTGCCGCAAGGCCGGCCTGGTACCGGAGGACGTCGCCGACCTGTCCGCGCTGCGCGGGGTCGGTTCCACCGGCGCACCGCTGCCCGCCGAGGGTTTCACCTGGGTGTACGACACCGTCGGCACCGACCTTCAGCTCCAGTCGCTGTCCGGCGGGACGGATGTCTGCACCGGTTTCGTCGGCGGGGTGCCGCTGCTGCCGGTACATGCCGGGGAGATCACCTGCCGGGCGCTCGGCGCGAAGGTGGAGGCCCGCTCGGCCGACGGCACCCCGGTCCTCGGCGAACTGGGCGAGTTGGTGATCACCGCGCCGATGCCGAGCATGCCGGTGGGGTTCTGGAACGACCCGGACGGCAGCCGCTACGCCGAGGCGTACTTCGACGTCTATCCCGGGGTGTGGCGGCACGGCGACTGGATCACCATCAACGAGCGGGGCGGCTGCGTGATCACCGGCCGCTCCGACGCCACCCTCAACCGGGGCGGCGTACGGCTCGGCACGGCCGAGTTCTACTCGGTGGTCGAGGGCCTCGACGAGGTGGTCGACTCGGTCGTGGTGCACCTGGAGGACGACGAGGGCGGCGCGGGGGAGCTGCTGCTGTTCGTGGTGCTCGCCGAGGGCCTGGAACTCGACGACGCGCTGCGGAAGAAGATCGCCCGGGAGTTGCGTACGGCGCTGTCGCCCCGGCACATCCCCGACGAGATCCACCAGGTCAGGGCGGTCCCGCGCACCCTGTCGTCCAAGAAGCTGGAGGTGCCGGTCAAGAAGATCCTCACCGGCACCCCGGTCGAGTCGGCCGCCGCGAAGGGCGCCCTGGCCAACCCCGAATCCCTGACCGCCTTCGCCGCTTTCGCCCAGACCCGCCCCACCCCGTAACCCCACCCGCCGCCCTGCTCCCACCCCACCGGCCCTCGCCTGCCCCGGCGATCTCGCCTGCCCCGGTGATCAAGAGCTTTACGTCACCCCACCCGCTGTCCCTGCCCCAAACCTCTTGATCACCGCACCTCAGCCCCGCCGGTGCCCGGTGATCAAGAGGTTTGCGTCATCCCATCCACGAATGTTGACGTAAACCTCTTGATCACCGGGGCCAGCGCGGCCGGGGCGAGGCGGGGCCAGCGCGGGGCGGGGCCAGCGCGGGCGGGGCGGGGCCAGGCCGATCCAGCCAGCCTCACAGGCAGGGCAGGGTGTGGGTGGTGCGTTCGGTGTCGGCGCGGCCGGCGAGGCGGGACGGGTCGGCGTTGCCGGTCAGCACGACCGTCGCCCGGCGGAGCAGCGGGGCGAGCAGCCAGTCGCGCGGGTCGGGGTGGACCGCCGCGTCGACGAGCAGCCGGTCGCCGGGGGAGATGCCGAGGGCCGTCGCGCGGGCGTCCGCCTCGGCCAGCAGGTCCGCGTCGGCCGGACCACCCTGGGTGGACGGCGTGAAGTGGTCACCGTGGGTGCGTACCTCGACCACGTAGTCGGCGAACCCGGCGGGGACCTCGCGCAGCGGGGCGGCGAACGGGGCGAGCGCCAGCGCGTAGCGGTCGCCCGCCGGCCAGGCGTCCACCTCGGCCACCCGGTCGGCGGCGGCGAAGAGCACGTCCACGGCACCCGGCTCGTCACGCACCGTCAACCCGGCGGACCAGCAGCCGAGCAGCACCGCGGCGGTCTGCCAGTGCGGCGGCAGCAGCACCCCGGCCGGGTCGCCGGGGCTCAGCGCCAGCTCGTCGACGAGCAGGTTGGCGGTCTTGGCCACCCAGTTCGCCAGGGTCGCGCCGGAGAGTTCGGTGCGTTCGCCGGTGGCGTCGTCGTACCAGGTCAGCAGGGGGCGGGCGGGGTCGGCCGCGATCGCGGCGGCGAACACCCGGGCAATGTTGTCGGCCATCGGCGCGAACGATACGCCCCTGCCGTCCGTATCCGATGGCGATGACAAGTCGGCGTACGGTCGGGTCGGAGTCAGCGTCCGCGCCGCGCTCCGGCGTAGGCTTGCCCGGAGTGTTGTTCCCCACAGACCCGCCACTGCAAGGAGTCGCCCCGTGACCGCCGGTCGCCCGCCCCGCGTGCTCATCGACGCCACGAGTGTCCCCGCCGACCGAGGCGGCGTCGGTAGATACGTCGATGGCCTGCTCGGGGCCCTCGGCACAGTGTGCGGGGAGACTGTCGACCTGGTCGTGGTGAGCCTCCGCACCGACCTGGAGCGCTACGCCCGGATGCTGCCCGGGGCCGAGGTGATCCCCGCCCCGGCCGCCGTCGCCCACCGCCCGGCCCGGCTCGCCTGGGAGCAGACCGGCCTGCCGCTGCTCGCCCAGCAGGTTGGTGCCGAGGTGCTGCACTCGCCGTTCTACACCTGCCCGCTGCGTGCCGGCTGCCCGGTCACGGTGACCGTGCACGATGCGACGTTCTTCACCGAGCCGGAGCACTACGACAAGTCCCGTCGGACGTTCTTCCGCAGTGCGATCAAGACGTCGCTGCGCCGGGCCAACCGGGTGATCGTGCCGAGCAAGGCCACCCGCGACGAGTTGATCCGGCTGCTCGACGCCGACCCGACCCGGATCGACGTGGCCTACCACGGGGTCGACCAGCAGGCCTTCCACGCCCCGGGCGAGGAGGAGAAGGCCCGGGTGCGGGCCCGGCTCGGGCTCGGCGGCAGCAGCTACGTCGCCTTCCTCGGGGCCAAGGAGCCGCGCAAGAACGTACCCAACCTGATCCGGGGTTGGGCGCGGGCGGTGGCCGACCGGGAGGACCCGCCGGCCCTGGTGGTCGCCGGCGGCCAGGGGCACGACGACGACATCGACCGGGCGGTGGCCGAGGTCCCCTCGCACCTGCGGCTGCTGCGCCCCGGCTACCTGCGCTACGCCGACCTGCCCGGCTTCCTCGGCGGCGCGCTGGTCGCCGCCTACCCGTCGTACGGTGAGGGGTTCGGTCTGCCGATCCTGGAGGCGATGGCCTGCGCCGCGCCGGTGCTCACCACGCCCCGGTTGTCGCTGCCCGAGGTGGGCGGTGACGCGGTCGCCTACACCAGCGAGGACCCGGACCAGATCGCCACCGACCTGGCCGCCCTGCTCGACGACGAGCAGCGCCGGTTGTCGCTGGCCAAGGCGGGCTTCGACCGGGCCAAGGAGTTCACCTGGGCGTCCAGCGCCGAGGTGCACATCGCCGCGTGGAGCCGGGCCCGTTCCTGAGTGGTCGCTGACGGTACGGCCGAGCCGCCATCCGACCTGGGACGGTTCGGGCATGATGTGCTGATGCTCTACGCCGTCATCCCGGCGGGTGGCAGCGGCACGAGGTTGTGGCCGCTGTCCCGCGCGGGGCACCCCAAGTTCCTCCACCCGCTCACCGGCACCGACGCGTCGCTGCTCCAGGCGACCGTCGACCGGCTGACGCCGTTGACCACACCGGAGCGTGTCCTGGTGGTCACCGGCGTCGCCCACGCGGCGGCGGTGGCCCGGCAACTGCGCGGGGTGCCTGAGGAGAACATCCTGGTGGAGCCGTCCCCCCGGGACTCCTGCGCGGCGATCGCGTTGGCGGCGGCGGTGATCGCCCGGCGCGACGGGTCGGCGGTGATGGGTTCGTTCGCCGCCGACCACCTGATCCGGGACCCGGCCGCCTGGGTGCGGACCGTCCGGGCGGCGGTCCGGGGGGCCGAGCAGGGTCTGCTGATGACGGTGGGGATCACCCCGACCCGGGCCGAGACCGGCTACGGCTACCTGGAGACCGGGGAGCCGACCGGTGACGGCCCGCTGCGCCCGGTGACCGAGTTCAAGGAGAAGCCGGCCGCGCCGGTCGCCGAGGCGTACCTGCGTTCGGGTCGGCACCTGTGGAACGCCAGCATGTTCGTCTGGCGGGTGGACGTCTTCCTCGCCGAGTTGGCCCGCCAGCAGCCGGACCTGCACGCCGGGGTGACCGCGATCGCGGCGGCCTGGGGCGGCCCCGAGCAGGACGACGTCCTCGGCACGGTCTGGCCGACGCTGCCGAAGATCTCCGTCGACTACGCGGTGATGGAGGGCGCGGCCACCGCCGGCCGGGTCGCCACCGTGCCGGGCGACTTCGGCTGGAACGACGTCGGCGACTTCCACACCCTCGGCGAGGTGCTGCCGGCCGACCCGGACGGCAACGTGGTGCTGGGGGCCGACGCCAAGCCGGGGGTGCTGCTGCACGACGCCCACGACCTGGTGGTGGTGCCGCAGTCGGGTCGGCTGGTGGCCGCTCTCGGGGTCCGTGACCTGATCGTGGTGGACACCCCCGACGCGGTGCTGGTGTGCCCCCGTGACCGGGCGCAGGACGTCAAGGCCCTGGTGGACGAACTGAAGGCCCGGGGCGAGGACGGACTGGTCTGAACCACCTGACGGCCTGACCCCCGCCCGGCGGCGGTACGCTCCGACCGCCGGGCGGCCCGGCCCCAGGCGGGGGCCTGAGCGCGGTCGGCGGGCCGGGGACGCGCGCCGTCGGGCC